>JBKHCM010000029.1:0-28895 GCA_046541805.1 Alphaproteobacteria bacterium | reverse complement strand
CCTCGACGAAAAAGGGGCGTACGGCCGCCGTTCGCGGCGGCCGCGCCGGCGGCGTCGCGTCCAAGCCCGGCGGCGCGGCGTCCGGTGCCGGGCGGCGCCGCGGCACGATCGCGGCCTCGGCTGCCGTTGCGGCCACGGTGGCCGGGGCGACACGGAAATCGACGGCGACGATGCGGGGGTCGAGGCCGGCGAGCGCTTCCGCCTCGACGCCCTCGCGCAGGAACAGCCGCAGCGCGTTGTCGGTGAGGTCGGCGTGGCGCACCACCACGGCGAGCCGCCGGGCGACCCGCTCGGCGGTCGACGGTGCGCCGGTGAAGGGGGCGATGGTCACCGTCCGGGCGGACGCGCTCACCTCGGCGGGCGCGGGCTCGGCCCATTCGAGGGCGAGGCGCCAATGGTCGGGGTGGCGGCCGAAGCGGACGTCGACGGGCGCGGGCGCGGCGTGGGCGACGCCCGACACGAGCACCGCGGCGGCGAGCGCCGCGCGCACGAACGGACCCGCGCGCGTTCCGGCTGATGAACGCGTGGGTTGCGGGCCTGCCCGCTCAGTCGAAGCTTGCCAACAGCGCATCGATCTCCGCCTGGCTGTTGGCGTTGTCGGGCAACTGGGGCCCGTTGAGCAAGTGGGTGTCGCGGGGGCAGGCGTCGGAACCCTCCGATTTTCCTGGATTTCCGGGGTTGCAGCCGAGCGCCTCGACCAAAAGGACGATGCGGGTCTCGATCGTTTGCAGGGTCGCGATGACCTTCGTGATGCGCTGGCCGCTGATATCCTGAAAGTTGCACGCCTCGTAGATGGACGTGACCGCGTCGAGCAGCGGCGCGCCGATCTCGGGGCCGGCCTCGGCGGCGATGGTCTCGATGCTCTCGGTAGCGTCGAGGATGTTGCCGGTGGCGACCTCGAGATGGCGCACGATGGCGTCGAGCTCGACGTTGGCGGTGGGGATGTGCTGGGCCTGGATGTCGTCGGGCCGGATCTGGCGGATCTCCTCCTTGGCGCGGTGGATCAGCCGGGCGAGCGCCTCGAGCTCGCCGTAGACGCGGAGATCCTGCAAAGAGACGTCGCCGTGCAGGCTCTCGAGAAGCCCTTGGACGACGTCGATCAGGTGGTCGATCGGCACCGCGTCGCCGTAGATCTGCCTAAGCGACTGCAGACGCGCGTCGAGCGACACCGGTTGCGCGGATGCGGGAGCCATCGGCTCACTCCTCACCCGCCGAGCACGCTTTCGATCTTGCTCTTCAGCGTTTCGGCGTTGAACGGTTTGACGATGTAGTTGTTGACCCCCGCCTCCTTCGCCGCGACGACGTTCTCGGTCTTGCTCTCGGCGGTGATCATGATGAACGGCGTCTGCTTCAGCCCGCCGTCGGCGCGGACCGAGCGCAGCAGCTCGAGCCCGGTCATCGGCTGCATGTTCCAGTCGGAGATGACCAGTCCGTACGCCTTTTCCTTGAGCTTTTCCAAGGCCGTGCCGCCGTCGGTGGCCTCGTCGATATTGTTGAATTCGAGCTGTTTGAGTAGGTTGCGGATGATCCGTAGCATCGTCTTGTAGTCGTCGACGATCAGGATCGGCATGTCCTTGTCGAGCGCCATGACGCTTCTCCAGCGCAGCTGACGAAAAGAGGCGAGCGGCGGCGACGACGGGCGCGCCCCGGCGCGACGCCGTTCGACGCTACGAAGCGCGGATGAAGACGACGTAAAGAGCGACCGCCGCCCTCCGGCCCCGGGCGGCCCCGGGGCGGCGCCGTCGCGAGCGGCCGAGCGAGACGAGACGGCGCGTGCTTGGTCGAGCCGTGGCGGCGGCGCCGGGCGCCGCCGCGCTCAGTCGTCGGCGAAGACCACGCCCGGGTTCATGATGCCGTGCGGATCGAGCCAGCGCTTGAGCGCGTGGCCGAGCTCGTGCTTGAGCGGGCGATGACGGGCCAGGGCCTCGCGCTTCAACCGGCCGACACCGTGCTCGGCGGAGAAGGTGCCGCCCATCGCCACCGCCAGGTCGTGGATGCGGTCGCCGAGCGCCGCCGCCACCGCGCGCAGGGCCGCCGCCTGCGGATCGCCCACGGGCGACTGGACGTTGAAGTGAACGTTGCCGTCGCCGACATGGCCGAAGGCGACGACGCGGCCGGTGGGCACGGTCTCTTCGACCATGGCGGTGCCGGTGCGGATGAAGTCGACGAGGCGGTCGACCGGCACCGCGACGTCGTGGCGAAGCCCGAAGCCCTCGGCCCGCTGCGCCTCGCTCATCTGCTCGCGCAGCTTGCTGAGCTCCGCCGCCTGGGTCTGCGACTGCGCCACGACGCCGTCGGTGATGAGCGCCGCGTCCATCGCGGCGGCGAGCAGGTCGCCCACGACCTCGTGGAGGTCGGGCTGGTGCTGGGCGGTCTCGACCTCGACCAGCACGTACCACTCGGCGCGGGCGGCGAGCGGGTCGCGCGCGTCGGGCATGTGCGCGACGACGAGGTCGAGGGCGCGCCGCGACAACAGCTCGAAGACGCTAAGATGATCGCCGACCGCGCGGCGAAAGCGCCCGAGGAGGTCGAAGAGACCGTCGAGCTCGGCGAGCGCCAAGAACACCGTCGCCGACTGCCGCGGCGCCGGTACCAGTGTCAAGGTCGTGCGGGTGATGACGCCGAGGGTGCCCTCGGCGCCGATGAACAGGTGCTTGAGGTCGTAGCCGGTATTGTCCTTCCTCAGGCGCTTGAGCTCGTCGAGCACGCGCCCGTCCGGCAGCACCACCTCGAGGCCGAGGCAGAGCTCGCGGGTGTTGCCGTAGCGGATGGTGAGGTTGCCGCCGGCGTTGGTGGCGAGCACGCCGCCCAGCCGCGCGCTGCCCTCCGCGCCGATCCGAAGCGGCAGGCGCAGGCCTTGGGCCGCCGCGGCCGCCTGCGCCTCGGCGAGGATGCAGCCGGCCTCGGCGGTGAGCGTGAGGTTGACCGGATCGACCTCGCACACCCGGCTCATCCGCTCCAGTGACAGCACCAGCATCGCCCGCGGCCCGTGCGGTGCGCTGGCGTTGACGAGGCCGGTCACGCCCCCTTGGGGGACGACCGCGGTGCCCGTGCGCGCACACAGCCGCACGATCTCGGCCACCTCCGCGGTGGTCGCGGGGCGGGCCACGGCGACGGCGGTGCCGCGGGCGAGCCCGCGCCAGTCCTCCAGATAGGGCGCCATCGCCGCCGGCTCGGCGAGCACGCCCCGCGCGCCCAGGATCGCGCGGAGCTCGCCCAAGAGCGCGTCGCCGTTCATCGAGGTCTCCTCCGTCGGGCCGCTCACACGAGGCGGTCGTAGGGCGGTGGCACCGCCGGCAGCGCGCCCGGCGTGGCCGCGCGGTTGCTCGCCTCGCCGAAGACGAAGCGCGGGCTGGTGTCGGTGAAGGCGCGGACGTGGACGTCGAAGCCGTCGGCGCCGAGCCGGGCGACCCCGTAGCAGCCGGGCTCGAGGCTGCCGAGCACGGCGTCCTCGGCCGCGTATTGCAGATGCACCTGGTGCGCCGGGCCCGGCAGCGTCGACACCGTGACATGGCCGCGCCGGGCGAAGAAGGGGCGGTGGATGTGGCCGGCGAAGACGTGGCGCACCTGCGGCGCGCGCCCCAGCACGCGCCAGAAGGCCTCGGCGTCTGCGAGGCCGATGGCGTCCATGCCGGGAATGCCCGAGGCCACCGGCGGGTGGTGCATCGCGAGGTAGACCGCGCGCTCGGCGCGGGCGGCGAGCGTCGCCTCGAGCCAGTCCAGCCGACCGCCGTCGAGGGCGCCGTGATCGGCGTCGGGGACGAGCGTGTCGAGGGTCACCAGGCTGACGCCGTCGGCGCCGTCGATGGCCGTCTGCACGAAGCCGTCGGCGGTGGTGGCCGCATCCGTGAAGACGCGGCGGAAGGCGGCGCGCGCATCGTGGTTGCCCAAGAGCAGCGTCGCCGGCTGCGGCATCTGCGCGAGGCGCTCGGCGAGCGCCCTATAGGCCGCCTCCTCGCCGCGGTCGGTAAGATCGCCGGTGACGAGCAACCGCTCGGCCGCGGGCTCGTGGCGGCGGATATGGGCCAGCGCCTGGTCGAGGCGGGCGAGGGGATCGAGCCCGTACAGACGCCCGTTCGGGGCGACGAGATGGGGGTCGGTGAGGTGGACGACGCGCACGCTCAGGCCTCGTCGACGCGGTCGTCGAGCCGGTTGGCGACGATCGTCTCCACCTCGCCCAGCGCCGCGGCGAACTCGGTGTCGAGATCGTTCGGCAGCCGCGCCTCGAAGGCGGCGAGCACGCGCCCGTGATCGGCGCCCTGGACCGCGACGATGAAGGGAAAGCCGAACTTCACCCGATAGGCGTCGTTGAGCTCGCGCAGCTGCGCGCGCTGGGCCGGCGTGAGCTGGTCGAGGCCGGCCTTGCGCTGCTCGTCCCTGGAGGCCTCGCCGAGGTCGTCGAGCTCGGCGCCGAGGTCGGGGTGCGCGCGCAGCACGGCGAGCTGGGCGCCCTTGTCGGCGCCGTCGAGCGCGTCGCAAAAGGCGCGGTGCAGCGCGGCGCGGCTGCGCAACGGGCGATGGTTCGCCGCCTCCTCCGCCACCCAGGGGCTCGCCTCGACGACGTCGCCGAGCGCCGCCACGAAGGCGTCGCGGTCCATCTCGTTCAGCTCCGACAGCCGCCACCTGCCCATCGCTCACGCCCTTTCATCTCGACAACGCCCGTTCTCGACGCCAGCCTACAGCGTCGTGGCATCGTGGTCAGCCGAGGACGTGCATGGGCCGCTTGACGACGCATGTGCTGGACACCGCCCGTGGTCGGCCCGCCGCCGGGCTCGGGCTCGAGCTGGCGGCACTGGCGCCCGACCGGCGCGTGCTCGCCACGGCCGAGACCAACGCCGACGGTCGCCTCGACCGCGCGCTGTTGGACGGCGAGGCGTTCCGCCCGGGCCGCTACGAGCTCGTCTTTCACGCCGCGGCCTATCACCGCGCGATCGGCCTGGAGCTGGCCGAGCCGCCCTTTCTGGACGAGGTCGTGGTGCGGTTCGCCATCGCCGAGGCGGACGGGCACTACCACGTCCCCCTGCTGCTCTCGCCTTGGAGCTACACGACCTATCGGGGCTCGTGAGCGATGGCCGTGCGGTTCGTCCTCAATGGCGAGGGATGCGTCGTCGACGACCCGCCCCCGTCGACCATGCTCTTGGCCTGGCTGCGCGAGGAGGCCGGGCTCACCGGCACCAAGGAGGGCTGCGCCGAGGGCGATTGCGGCGCCTGCACGGTGGCGCTGGGCGAGCCGGACCCGGCGGGCGCCGGCCTGCGCTGGCGCGCGGTCAACGCCTGCATCCTCTTTCTGGGTGCGGTCGACGGCAAGGCGGTGCTGACCGTCGAGGGGCTCGCCGCACCCGACGGCACGCTGCACCCGGTCCAGCGGGCGCTGGTGGACCACCACGGCTCGCAGTGCGGCTTCTGCACGCCCGGCTTCGTCATGACGCTGTTCACCCACTGGTGGCGCGAGGGGGCGACCGACCGCGCGACCTTGAACGAGGTGCTGGCCGGCAATCTCTGCCGCTGCACCGGCTACCGCCCCATCCTCGACGCCGCGCGGACGATGGGCGCGCTGCCGGGCGGCGACCACCTGCGGGCGCGCGAACCGGCGATCCTGGAGCAGCTGCGCGCCTGGGCGGCGGCGGGCGAGCGCAGCCCCGCGCCGGGCTTCATGGCACCCCGCTCACTCGCCACCCTGGCGGCACATCTCGAGGCCCATCCCGACGCGCTCGTCGTCGCCGGGGCGACCGACGCGGCCTTGCAAATCACCAAGGACCTCGCGCGCTACCCCCACGTCGTCTCGCTCGCCGAGGTCGCCGAGCTGCGCGCGATCGAGATCGCCGACACCCACGTCGAGATCGGTGCCGCCGTCACCTATACCGATCTGTTGCCGGTGGCCGAGCGCTGCTGGCCCGCTTTCGCCGCGATGCTCAAGCGGCTGGGCTCGGAGCTGATCCGCAACACCGCCACCCTCGGCGGCAATTTGGGGAGTGCCTCGCCGATCGGCGACTGCCTGCCGGTGCTGCTCGCCCTCGACGCCACGCTCGTGCTCCGCAAGGGGGCGCGCACCCGCGAGGTCGCCGCCGAAGATTTCTTTTTGGGCTACAAGACGACGGTGCTCGAGCCCGGCGAGCTCGTCGAACGGGTGCGGCTGCCGCGCCTCGACGACGCGACGAAGCTCCATGTCGAGAAGATCTCCAAGCGCTTCGATCAGGACATCAGCGCGGTGCTGGCGGCGGTGTGCGTGCGCATCGAGCAGGGGCGCATCGCGGCGCCGCGCGTCGCCATGGGCGGCATGGCGGCCATTCCGAAGCGTGCGCCCGCGGCCGAGGCCGCGCTCGCCGGCGCGCCGCTCGGCGACGACGCCTTCGCCGCCGCGGCGGCGGCGCTGGCCCTGGACTACCGGCCGTTGACCGACCTGCGGGCGACGGCGGCCTACCGGCTGGAGGCCGCCGGCGCCTGCCTGATCAAGGCCGGCTTCGCCTTTCAGGGCCGGCCGATCCGTCTGCCGGAGACCCCGGTCGAGGTGGCCCGATGAGCCGGGTCCATCGCGAGCGCCCCCACGACAGCGCGGTCAAGCACGTCACCGGCGGCGCGGCCTATACCGACGACCTGCCGGAGCCGCGGCGTCTGCTGCACGCCGCCGTCGGCACCAGCCGCTGCGCGGCGGGGCGGATCACGGCGATGGACCTCGAGCCGGTGGCGAGCGCGCCGCGGGTCGCCGGCGTCGTGACCGCCGCCGACATCCCCGGCGTCAACGACATCGGCCCCGTCTTCCACGACGAGCCGGTCTTCGCCACCGAGGAGGTGCTGTACTGGGGCCAGGCGCTGTTCGCGGTGGCCGCCGAGACGGTCGACGCCGCCCGCCGGGCGGCGCGGCTGGCGCGGGTCACCTACGCGGAGCGGCCGGCGGTCTTGACCCTCGAGGACGCACTCGCCGCCGGTGCGGAGGTCCTGCCGGCCCACACCATGCGCAAAGGCGAGGTCGAGCCGGCGCTGACGGCGGCGCCGCGGCGGCTCGACTGCGAGATCCGCATGGGTGGCCAGGACCACTTCTACCTCGAGGGGCAGATCGCCATGGCCCTGCCGACGGAGGACGGCGGCTTTCAGATCTACGCGTCCACGCAGCACCCGAGCGAGATCCAGCACAAGGTGGCCGAGGTCCTGGGCCTGCCCTCGGCCTTGGTCACCTGCGAGGTCCGCCGCATGGGCGGCGGCTTCGGCGGCAAGGAGACCCAGGGCAACCTGATCGCCGTCGCGGCCGCGCTCTTGGCCAAAAAGACCGGCCGGCCGGTCAAGCTCCGCCTCGACCGCGACGTCGACATGGAGCTCACCGGCAAGCGTCACGCCTTTTGGAACCGCTATCGCGTCGGCTTCGACGATCAGGGGTGCCTTCTCGCCCTCGACGCCGAGCTCCACGGCCGCTGCGGCTGCTCGGCGGACCTCTCGGCGGCGATCAACGACCGCGCGATGTTCCACACCGACAACGCCTATCACCTGCCGGCGGCCCGCATCCATTCGCTGCGCTTGAAGACCAACACCGTCTCCGACACCGCCTTTCGCGGCTTCGGCGGGCCGCAGGGCATGCTCGGGGCCGAGCTCTACGTCGACGAGGTCGCCCGCGAGCTCGGCCTCGACCCCTTCGACGTCCGGATGCGCAACCTCTACGGCGAGGCGGGCCGCGACGTCACGCCCTACCACATGACCGTCGAGGACAACGTCCTGCCGGAGCTGATGCGCGAGCTCGAGACCGGTGCCGAGTATCGCGCCCGGCGCGCGGCGATCGCGGCCTTTAACGCCGAGAGCCCGTGGGTGAAGCGCGGCATCGCGATCACGCCGGTGAAGTTCGGCATCTCCTTCACCGTCACGCACCTGAACCAGGCCGGCGCGCTCCTGCACGTCTACCAGGACGGCTCGATCCAGCTGAACCACGGCGGCACGGAGATGGGGCAGGGCCTCTTCGTCAAGGTCGCCCAGATCGTCGCCGAGGTCTTCGACGTGCCCGTCGACTGGGTGGGCATCAGCGCGACCAATACGGGCAAGGTGCCGAACACCTCGCCGACGGCGGCGTCGTCGGGCACCGACCTCAACGGCATGGCGGCGCGCAACGCCGCGCTGACGATCAAGGAGCGGCTCGCCGCCTTCGTCGCCGAGCTGCACCAGGCCGAGCCGCACGAGGTCGTCTTCGAGGGCGGCGAGGTTCGCGTCCGCGGCAACGCGATGAGCTTCAAGGAGGTGGCGCGCCGGGCCTATCTCGCCCGCATCCAGCTCTCCGCCACCGGCTTCTACAAGACGCCCAAGGTGCACTACGACCGCGAGCAGGCGCGCGGGCGGCCCTTCTATTACTTCGCCTACGGGGCGGCGTGCAGCGAGGTCGCGATCGACACCCTCACCGGCGAGCACCGGCTCACCCGCGTCGACATCGTCCACGACGTCGGCCGCTCGCTGAACCCCGCCATCGACCTCGGCCAAATCGAGGGCGGCTTCGTCCAGGGCATGGGCTGGCTCACCACCGAGGAGCTGTGGTGGAACGACGCGGGGCGGCTGATGACCCACGCGCCGTCCACCTACAAGATCCCGACCGCGCGCGACCTGCCCGAGAGCGTCTTCGTCAAGCTGTGGGAGCGCGGGGAGAACCGCGAGGAAACGATCCACCGCTCTAAGGCCGTGGGCGAGCCGCCCTTGATGCTGGCGATCTCGGTGTTCATGGCGCTGCGGGACGCCGTCGCCAGCCTCGCACCCGGCGTGCGGCCGCGGCTCGACGCGCCGGCGACGCCCGAGCGGGTGCGCGCCGCCTGCCGCGACGTCGAGGCCCGCGCCCGCGCCCGTACCCTCGACAGCGACTGGGCGGCCGAGTGATGCTCGCGGACTGGCTCAAGCGCGTCGGCGGCCCGGCGGTGCTCGTCACCGTCGTCGAGACCAAGGGCTCGACCCCGCGCGAGCCCGGCGCGCGCATGCTGATCGAGGCGCAGGAGCAGCACGGCACGATCGGCGGCGGCGAGCTCGAATGGCGCGCCCAGCAGACGGCGCGGCGCACCCTGCGCGAGGGCCGCACCCGCCCCGAGCTGGTGGCGTTCGCGCTCGGCCCCGAGCTCGGCCAGTGCTGCGGCGGCTTCGTGCGGCTGCTGTTCGAGCCGCTGACCGAGCCGGGGGAGATCGCCGAGCTCGCCGCCCGGCTCGACGGCCTCGGCGGGCCCGCGGTGTTCGCGCGGCGGTTGGGCGACGGCGCGCGCGGGCTGGTCTGGCAGGGCGGGGCCGTGGGCGCGCTCGACGCCGCCCAGCTGCGCCCCTGGCTGGAGCATCCGGGCCCGCGCATCGCCCAGGTCGAGGCCGACGACGACACCGTGGTGGTGGAGCGCCTGCCGGGGCCGCGGCCGCAGATTTGGGTCTTCGGCGCCGGCCATGTGGGTCGCGCCTTGGTCGACGTGCTCGCCCGGCTGCCGCGCCAGCGGGTGGTCTGGGTCGACGAGCGCGACGACGCCTTCCCCACCGAGCTGCCGGCGGCGGTGACCAAGCTCTGGGTCCGGCACCCCGAGCTGGTCGTGCCGCGCGCGCTCGGCGGCGCGGCGGTGGTGGTGATGACCCACAGCCACGCCCGCGACCTCGCCATCGTCGACGCCGCGCTCGGGCGCGGCGATCTCGGCTTTTTGGGACTGATCGGGTCGACCACCAAGCGCGCCAAGTTCGAAAAGCGCCTCCACGAGGCCGGTCACCGCGCCGAGGACGTGGCCCGGCTGGTCTGTCCGATCGGGCTCGAGCAGATCCACGGCAAGGAGCCCGAGGTCATCGCGCTGTCGGTCGCCGCCCAGCTCTTGGCGCACTACGACCGCGATTCCCGCTATGGCTGAGGCGGCGCTGTTGGAGCGGGCGGTCGCGCTCGGGGTCGCCAACGTCGCCCGGGGCGGGGGGCCCTTCGGCGCGGTCATCGCCCAGGGCGAGCGTGTGGTCGCCGAGGGGGCCAACCGCGTCACCGCGAGCTGCGATCCGACGGCGCACGCCGAGATCGTCGCCATCCGCGCCGCCGCGCGGGCGCTGGGCCGCTTCTCGCTCGAGGGCCTCGCGCTCTACGCGAGCTGCGAGCCCTGCCCGATGTGCCTCGCCGCCTGCTACTGGGCGCACCTCGATCGCGTCGTCTTCGCCGCCGACCGCTTCGACGCCGAAGCCGCCGGCTTCGACGACGCTCACATCTACGCCGAGCTCGCCCGTGCGCCGGGCGAGCGGAGGTTGCCGCTGGTGCGCCTCGCCGTCGCCGATCGCCTCGCGCCCTTCGCCGCCTGGCGCGACGCCGCGGGGCGCACGCCCTATTGAGGTCGGTTGACGCCTCGGGGGAGGCGACGATGCTGCACGGCGAAAACCACAGCGCGAGGATGTGATGGCGAGCGAGCCCGAGCAGGAGCGATCCGTCAAGATCTGGGACGTGCCGACGCGGCTGTTCCACTGGACGCTCGCTCTGTTGATCCTGGCGGCCTACCTCTCCCACGAGTTCTGGACGATCGAGCGCCACATGCAGATCGGCTATCTGGTGCTGGGGCTCGTCGGCTTCCGGCTGATCTGGGGCGTCGTCGGCTCCGAGACGAGCCGGTTTTGGAACTTCGTGCCGACGCCGCGCTGGACCGGCGACTACGTGCGGGGGCTCCTGCACGGCCGCCCGCCCAAGACCGTGGGCCACAACCCCTTGGGCTCGATGCTCATCTACCTGATGCTGGTGCTGGTCGCCTTTCAGGCGACGACGGGGCTCTTCGCCAACGACGCCATCTTCTCCGAAGGCCCGCTCGCCAAGCTGGTGAGCGACGACACCTCGGACCTGATGACCGACTGGCACGAGCAGAGCTTTTGGATTCTGGTGGGGTGCATCGCCGTCCACATCACCGCCAACGTCGTCTCGGAGCTCGTCTTCCGCCAGCCGCTGATCCGCGCGATGATCACCGGCACCAAGCCGCTGCCCGCGGACGCGCCGGCGCCGCGGCTGCGCCCGGCCTGGTGGGCGGTGCCGGCGCTGGCGGTGGCCGGCGGCGCCGTCTGGTACGTCGTCACGCAGGTCTAGCGCGGCCGCGTGCGCCCGGGTGCGCCGGGGGGCGCGGGCAGGGATCGCCACGTGATGCGCCGCGCCGACCCCGGTGGCGGGATGGCCCCCTTCGAGGCGCTCGCCGCGGTCCGGACCTTGCTGGGCGCGCGGCCCGGCGCCCGCCTCACACGTTGAACCGAAAGAGGAAGACGTCGCCGTCCTTCACCTTGTAGTCGCGGCCTTCGAGCCGCATCCTCCCGGCCTCCTTGGCCTGGGCCTCGCCGCCCGAGGCGACGTAGTCCTCGAAGGTGATGGTCTCCGCCGCGATGAAGCCCTTCTGCATGTCGGAGTGGATGGTGCCGGCGGCCTCGGCCGCGGTGGCGCCCGCGGGCACGGTCCAGGCGCGGGCCTCCTTGGGCCCGGCGGTGAAGAAGGTGACCAGGCCCAACAGCCGATAGCCGGCGCGGATGACGCGGTTGAGCCCGGGCTCCTCGAGCCCCATCGCGGCCAGGTACTCGCGCTTCTCCTCCTCGCCGTCGAGGCTCGCCACCTCGGCCTCGATCGCCGCGGCGACGGTGACGGTGCCCGCCCCCTGCGCCTCGGCGAAGCCCTGCACCTCGGCGCTCAGCGCGTTGCCGGTGGCGGCCGCCTCCTCCTCGACGTTGCAGACGTAGAGCACCGGCTTGTCGGTCAGCAGGTTGAAGCCGTCCAGGAGCGCCTGCTCGTCGCGCGCGAGCTCGAGCCGCCGCGCCGGCACCCCCTCCTGCATCGCGGGCAGGATGCGCGCCAACAGGTCGAGGCGGGCCTTGGCCTGCTTGTCCTGACCGCGCACGCGCTTGACCAGCCCCTCCTTTTGGCGCTCGAGGCTGTCGATGTCGGCCAAAAGCAGCTCGGTCTCGATCAGCTCGGCGTCGCGGATCGGATCGACGCTGCCCTCGACATGGGCGACGTCGTCGTCCGCGAAGCAGCGGAGCACATGGAGGATGGCGTCGACCTCGCGCACGGCCCCGAGGAACTGGTTGCCGAGCCCCTCGCCCTTGGACGCGCCGCGCACCAGCCCGGCGATGTCCTTGATCTCGAGCTGGGTCGGGAGCACGCGCGCCGACTTGGCGAGCCGCGCCAGCTGGTCGAGGCGCGGGTCGGGCACCGGCACGCGGCCGATGTTCGGCTCGATCGTGCAGAAGGGGTAGTTCGCCGCGGCCGCCGCCGCGGTGTTGGTGAGCGCGTTGAAGAGCGTCGACTTGCCGACGTTCGGCAGGCCGACGATGCCGCAGTTGAAGCCCATGTGCGTTCCCGTCCAGACCCGCCGCCGGGCTTAAACCAGCGCGCGCGACCCGTCACGGGTCGCCGTCGCGCGGTCGTGGGAGCGTGGTCCCCGCGCCGTGGTGGCCGGCGGGAAGCCGAAGCGCCAACGAGGCGGCCTCGACGCGCTGCGGGCCGACCTCGGCCCTCGGCCGGCACCACCCGATCCGCGGGCTGCAGTAAAGCCGGCTCGTCGTCCGCCGCCAAGGCGGCACTCGCCCGGAGCCGGGTGGTCGACGCCGACAAGCCCCCGTCATCTTCGTGATCGATCAGGTCCATCGCGAACCCCGCGCCGCGCTGGAGGACGAAGTCGACGAGGTCGCGACGGCCGCGGGGTGGTCGGCGCCCTTTGGCCCGAAGGTCCGGCTCGACGCGCGGCGCCGGCTCGTGTTCTCCGATGCCGCCTACCGCCTCGCTCGAATGCCCCGGATGCCGTCCCCTCCCAACGCCCCTCGGACCGTCTGGCTCACCCTCGGGCTCGGCGCGCTCGCCGTCGTCGCCGTCAGCATGGTGCTGGGCCGGCTGGTCGACGCCGCGCCCTGCCATCTCTGCATCGCGCAACGCGCGCTCCTCCTGCTCGTCGTGCCCGCGGCGCTGATGGCCGCGCTCGCCTGGCGCAACGTGGCGGGCCTGCTCGCCGGCGTGGCGAGCGTCGCCGTGGCCGCGACCGGCGTCGTCGTCGCCGCCCGGCAAAGCTGGCTCGAGCGCCAGACGCCCGAGGTCGCCGCCGGCTGCGCCGGGTCGTTCGCGCCGACGCCCACCGAGCGCGCCGCCGCCTGGCTCGGCGACGCCGTGCCCTGGCTGTTCCGGGTGGAGGGCACCTGCGATGCGATGGGACCGACGTTCCTGGGCCTGTCCTTCGCCAATGCCGGGCTCGCCACCTTCGCCGTCGTCGCCGGCGCCGCGGCGCTCACGCTGGTCCGCTGGCGGCCGCACGCCGGGCGCCGTGCCCACCGCCCGCCATCCGAGGAGGTGCCTCGTGCTGAAGCGTCTTAGTCGGCGACGCGTCGCCGTCGTCGCCGCCGTCGTTCTGGTCGCCGTCGCCGGCACCTTGGCGTTCGGTCTCGGGCGGGGCCTCGAACCGGCGCCGGAGGCGGCGAGCGACGCCGCCGCCGAGACGCAGATCGACGCCGCGGTCGACCGGCTGCTCGCCGACGTCGCCGCGCCGGAGGCCGCGGGCGTGGTCCACGCCGGCGAGGGCGATCTGGTGGTGACCGTGTTCTCTTCGCCCAATTGCCCGCACTGCCGGACCTTCTCGGCGACCGTGCGCGCCGCCGCCCGCGCGCGACCCGAGGTGACCTATCAGGTGCGCGAGGTCGCCTTCAACGACGCCGACCGCGAGGCCGTCGCGGTGACGACGGCGCTCGACGCGCAGAATCTCTACCCCGACTTCTACGCCCGGTTCGCCGATGTCGAGGGCGAGCTCGACGGCCGCAGCGCGCGCGAGCTCGCCCGCGCCCTCGGCGCCGACATGGCGATGCTGGAGGCGGCGGTCGCCAACGGTGCGAGCGACGCCGAGGTGAGCCACAACCGCGAGCTCGCCGGCGCCATCGGGCTGCGGGCGACGCCGTCGGTGATCGTCGCGGGCCGCCTGCTCGAAGGTGCCGTCGATCGGGCGACGCTGCTGCGGCTCATCGACGAGGCGCGGGGTTGAGCGCGCCGCGACCGGCGCCGCCGCGTGCGCGGAGGCGAGGGGTGCGGGCGCTGAGGCGCAGACGTCTCGGTGTGGCGGCGGCGTTCATGGTGGCGGTCGCGCCGGCGGCCGTCACGGCGGCCGAGCCGCTCGTCGTCGACATCCGCACGCCGGCGGAATGGCGCGCGACCGGCGTGGTCGAGGAGGCGCTGCTGTTGACGTTCTTCGCCGCCGACGGCTCCTCCGACGCCGCCCGCTTCGTCGACCGTCTGGCGGCGGAGGTCGGTCGCGACGCGCCGGTCCTGCTCCTCTGCCGCACCGGCAACCGCACGCGCGCCGTCCTGTCGGTGCTCGAGCGCGCGGGCTTTCGCCGGGTCGCGCACGTCGAAGGCGGCCTGACGCGCTGGCGCGCCGAGGGCCGCGACGTGGTGACACCCGCGCCCGACACGCTGCCGCGGACGACGCGGTTCGACCGCATCTGGCGCTGCAGCGCCGAGGGCGACGAGCGGGCGAGCGCCTGCGCGCCCGTGCGTTAGACCTCGCCAAAGCCGCCCGGCCGCGCCCGGTTCGCCGCCGCCGCCCGCGGTGGAGGCCTGTGACATCTTCGCGCCTTGGCGTGAGCATCGCCAACGCCCTATATTCGCGGGCATGCATAGTCCGACACCGCACCGACTGGCCCTGCTCCTCGCCGACGACAGCCGGCGCGCCATCCTCGCGCTGCTCGCCGCCGAGGGTGCGCTTTGCGTCTGCGAGCTGATCCACGCGCTGGAGGCCCCGCAGCCGCGGGTCTCGCAGCACCTGGCGCGGCTGCGGGCGGCGGGCGCGGTCGTCGTGCGGCGGATCGCCAACCGCAACTACTACCGCCTCGCCGACGATCTCGAGGCGTGGGTGCTCGCCGTGCTCGACGGCTATCGCTCGGGCCTCGAGGCGGCAGGCGAGCTCGACCGGCTGCGCGCCCGGCTCGCGGCGATGGCGGACCGCCCGCCGCGGCTGGAGGCGGCTTAGGAGCGAGCCATGGACTGGACCCTCGAGCGCCGCTGGCTCGCCCTCACCACGGGCTTGTTCCTGGCGCTCTTCTTCCTGCCGATGGCGAGCGTCGGCTGGCTGCCGGCGCTGCCCTTGGGCGACGCGCTCTACGAGGGCATCGCGCTGGTGCACTGGTACGCCCGCGAGCACGTCATCCTCTGCCTGTTGCCGGCCTTCCTCATCGCCGGCGGCATGGCCGTCTTCATCGCCCAGGGGGCGGTGCTGCGCTGGCTCGGACCCGACGCGCCCAAGGCGCTGGCCCTCGGCGTCGCCTCGGTCTCGGGCACGGTGCTGGCGGTCTGCTCCTGCACGGTGCTGCCGCTCTTCGGCGGGCTCTACAAGCGCGGTGCCGGCATCGGTCCGGCGGTGGCCTTCCTCTACACCGGCCCCGCGATCAACGTCATCGCCATCGTCATGACGACCAAGGTGCTCGGGCTCGAGCTCGGCATCGCCCGGGCGATCGCGGCGATCGCCTTCGCCGTCGTCATCGGCCTCGCCATGCACCTGATCTACCGCCGCGAGGTTCGCGACGGCGGCGGCTTCGCCGCCCTGCCGCAAGGTGAAGGCGGCACCGGCCGCATCGTCCTCGTCTTCGCAGCGATGATCGGGGTGCTGGTCTTCGCCAACTGGGCCGAGGCGGGTGCCGCCGGCGTCGGCTTTTGGACCGCGGTCTACGAGCTCAAATGGTGGCTCGCCGCGGGCTTCGCGCTGATCCTGGGCGGCGTGCTCGTCCGCGGCTTCGGCTGGCCGGCCCGCCCGCTGCTCCTCGTCGGCGCCGCCGTGGCCGTGGCCGCGCTCGCGGCACCAGGCGCGCCGCAACTCGCCTTCGTCGTCGGCCTCGTCGGCCTGGTCGCGGCGGCGTGGCGCAGCGGCGACGACGGCCAGGACTGGATGGCGGAGAGCTGGTCCTTCGCCAAGCAGATCCTGCCGCTGTTGCTCGCGGGCGTCTTCGTCGCCGGGGTGCTGCTCGGCCGGCCCGGCCACGAGGGGCTGATCCCCTCGGCCTGGGTCGCGGCACTCGTCGGCGGCGAGAGCTTGGCCGCCAACGTCTTCGCCTCGGTGGTGGGGGCCTTGATGTACTTCGCGACGCTGACCGAGGTGCCAATCGTCGAGGGGCTCCGGGCTGCCGGTATGGGCGAGGGCCCGTCCTTGGCGCTCCTGCTCGCCGGCCCGGCGCTGTCCTTGCCCAACATGCTGGCGATCAGGAGCGTCATCGGCACCGAGAAGACGCTCGTCTATTGCGGCCTCGTCGTCGTCGCGGCGACGAGCTGCGGGCTGATCTACGGCAACCTGATCGTTTGAGGAGAAACGCCATGCGCGACTTGAAAGTGTACGGAACCGGCTGCGCCAAGTGCAACCGGCTGGAAGCCAACGCCAAGGCGGCGGCCGAGGCGCTCGGCCTCGACTTCGCGCTCGAGAAGATCACCGAGCGCGACCAGATCACCGACGCCGGCATCCTCGTCACGCCGGCGCTGATGGTCGACGGCGAGGTCAAGGTCGCCGGCAAGGCGCCGAGCGCGGACGAGCTCAAGGCCGTGCTCGGCGGCTGAGCCGCTTCAGGTGACGGCGGCGCGAACCTTGGCCGAGACCCACTCGGAGACGAGCACGGTCACCAGGATGCACAACAGGATCAGCGTCACCTGCGGCCAGGCCAGCACGTTGAGGGAGGACTGCAGTTGCAGGCCGATGCCGCCGGCGCCGACCAGGCCCAGGATCGTCGACTCGCGGATGTTGATGTCCCAGCGGAACACGCTGATGCCGGCGAAGGCCGGCAGCACCTGCGGCACGATGCCGTAGTCGACGACCTGCGCTGCCGAGGCGCCGGTGGCGCGCACCGCCTCGACCTGGCGCTCGTCGACCTCCTCGATCGCCTCGTAGAGCAGCTTGCCGATGAAGCCGATCGAGCGCAAGCCGATGGCGACGATGCCGGCGAGCACGCCGGGGCCGATGATGGCGACCAGGAGCAGCGCCCAGATCAGCGCGTTGATCGAGCGCGAGGTGACGATGACGAAGAGCGCCACCGGCCGCACGACCAGCGCGCTCGGCGTGGTGTTGCGGGCGGCGAGGAACGCCGTCGGCACCGCCAGCGCGATGCCCAAAAGCGTGCCCAGGGTGGCGATGTTGAGCGTGTCCCAAAGCGGCCACCACAGCCGCTCCATGTAGGACCAGCGCGGCGGGAACATGCGCTCGCCGATGTCGGCGGCCTGCCGCGGGGCATCGAACACGAACGCCCAGATCGTCTCCTGCGTCATCAGCTGCCAGCACCAGACGAGGAGCAGAACCAACGCGAACCAGGCGGCCCAGGCGAGCCATTCCTGCCGCGTCGTGCGCTTCTGCCAGAGCCGCGTCTCGCCGTCGGTCGCGATCGGCATCACTGCACCCACTTGCGGATATGGCTGGAGCCGTACTCGGCCACCATGACGATGAGGATGATCAAGAGCAGGATCGCGCCGGCGCTGTCGTACTCGTAGCGGTCGATCGCGGTGTTGAGCGTCGCGCCGATGCCACCGGCGCCGACGATGCCGATGACGGCGGATTCGCGGAAGTTGATGTCGAGCCGGTAGAGCGAAAGGCCGATCAGCCGCGGCATGACCTGCGGCTCGACGGCGTAGTTGACGACCTGGGCCCAGGAGCCGCCGGTGGCGCGCATCGCCTCGACCTGGCGCCAGTCGATGGCCTCGATGTCCTCGGCCAGGAGCTTGGCGAGAAAGCCGATGGTGGCGAAGCTGAGCGTCAAGAAGCCGGCGAACGGCCCGAAGCCGAACATCGCCACCAGGAAGATGGCGATGATGACCTCCTGAAAGGTGCGCGAGATCGCGATGATGCCGCGGCAGACGAGGTAGACGGGCAGGGGGGCCAGGTTGCCGGCGGCACCGATGCCGATGGGGATCGAGATCAGGCAGCCGAGGACGGTCGAGGTCACCGTCATGGTCAAGCTCTCGACCAGGCCGGCGCGGATGTCGTCGGCACGGCTGAGGAAGTCGGGGGTCAAAAAGCCCTGGACGAAGCGCCAGCCGCGCTCGAGGCCGGCGGCGATGCGCGCCGGATCGACCTCGACGCTGGCGAGCGCGAGCACGAGGTAGATCAGCCCGCCGCCGTAGACGAGCCAGCGAACCCGGTCGTTCTTGATGAGGAGCGGCGGGCGGCGCCAGCGGCGCGCGACGGCGGCGCTCACGCCAGCCCCGCCATGCGTTCCTCCTCGACACGGGCGGCGTCCTCGGCGCGGTCGGCGGCGGCCTGGGCCTGCATCGCCGTCCAGTCCTCCTCGCCGTAGATGGTCGTGAGCACCGCATGGTCGAGCGCCGAGGGCGGGCCGTCGAAGACGACCTCGCCGGCCCTCAGCCCGACGATGCGGTCGACGAACATCTGCGCCAGCATGACGTCGTGGATGTTGATGATCGCCGGCAAGCCGCGCTCGCCGCAGACGTCGCGGATGAGGCGCATGATCTGCCGCGAGGTCTTGGGATCGAGCGACGCCGTCGGCTCGTCGACCAGCAAGAGCTCGGGGTCCTGCTCGAGCGCGCGGGCGATGCCGACCCGCTGGCGCTGCCCGCCGGAGAGCGCGTCGGCGCGCTTGTCGGCCTGGTCACCGAGCCCGACGCGGTCGAGCAGCGCGAACGCCTTGTCGACGTCGGCCTGCGGAAAGCGCCGGCGCCAGCTGCGCCAGAACGAGACGTAGCCGAGGCGGCCGGAGAGCACGTTCTCCATCACCGTCAACCGCTCGACCAGCGCGTATTCCTGAAAGATCATGCCGATGCGGCGGCGGACGCGGCGCAACTCGCCCTTGCCCAGCCGGGTGACGTCGAGCTCGCCGAGCCGCACGCGGCCGCCGGTGGGCTCGACGAGCCGGTTGACGCAGCGGATGAGCGTCGACTTGCCGGCGCCGGAGGGGCCGATCAGGCCGACGATCTGGCCGGTCTCGACGGTGAAGGAGACACCGCGCAACGCCAGGTCACCGGTGCGGTAGCGCTTTTCGAGTTGGTCGACAGCGAGCATGCGGCTTCCCGCGTGAAACGGCACCGGGGCTCCGGCCCCGGTGCCGGTGGAAAGGTCAGCGACACTCGTAGGAGACGCCGTTCGCCTCGTCGATCGTGCGGATCACCTCCCAGTCCTCCTCGAACGTGATCTCGATGAACTGGTCCTCGCCGTTCTCGCCGAACTCCTCGGCCAGCTTCGAGCCTTCCCAGGGGAAGCTGAAGAACGCCTCCTTGATCTTCTCCTGCAGCTCCGGCGCCAGGTTGTAGACGGTGCCGTAACCGGTGGTCGGGAAGGTCTGCGACTGGTAGAGAACGACGAAGTCGTCCTCCTCGACCACGTCACGCTCGATCATCCGCGCCTTCACCGAGTTGGCGACCGAGGCCGCCACGTAGTCCTCGTTGGCGACGCCCAGGATCGAGTTGTCGTGCTTGCCGGAGAAATCGGCGTCGAAGTCCTCCTCGGCTTCCATGCCGAACTCCGCCTTGAGCAGCGCCGACGGCGCCTTGAAGCCGGAATTCGAGGTCTCCGAGGTGAAGGTGAGCGTCTTGCCCTTGATGTCCTCGACGGCCTCGATACCGGAGCCGGGATAGGTGATGAGCTCCATCTCGTAGCCGAAGCTGCCGTCGGAGCCGGCCATCATCGCGAACGGCCGAAAGCCCGCGCAGGCGACGGCGATCGGGTTCGAGCCGGTGTTGAAGCCGGCGACGTGGAGCCGCCCCGCCCGCATCGCCTCGAGCTGCGCCGCGTTCGACTGCACCGGGAAGAACTGCACGTCCTTGCCCGTGACCTCCGCCATGTGGTCGAGGAAGCCCGCCCAGACCTCCTCGTAGACCGCCGGGTCCTCGACCGGGGTGTAGGCGAAGATCAGCGTCGACGGATCGATCCAGGCGTCCGGGTCCTCGGGAATGTCGGCGACGAGGTCGCCGTCGGCGTCGGTGAAGCGGTCGTCGAGCTCGAACTCGGCCGATGCCGGCGCGGCGGTCGCGAGCGCGAGCACGCCGGCGACGGCGCCGGCGACGAGAGAGGGGCGATGCATGCTGTCCTCCGTGGGGTAGATCGCGACGGCAGCGCCTAGCGGTGGTGTGTGACAGTTCAATGACGAAACGATGCGACCCTCCCGTATCGGCGCGGCTCCGGCCGCGGGATCGCGCCTTGGCGAGGTGGCCGCGCCGGTCCTCGGTGTCGACCAGGCCGGGGCGGTCGCCGCGTCCGTCTTCCAGGTGCCGTCCTCGGCGAGGACATCCGGCGCGCGGGCGAGGTGCGCCATGGCCGAGACGGCGAGGCAGCCGAGCTCGCAGAGAAACGTCCGCCTGCCCACGGCGGCCCGCGCCCCCCTCCCCCCGGCCCCGCCCACGGCTCGACCGGCTCCCGGCGCGGGCGATGTTGACACAACGAGGAATCTGGTTTTATCGTCTTATTGTGACCTCGGAGGCGGTGATGGACGAGGAACGGGCGAGCGCGGCGCTCGCCGCGCTGGGCAACCGGACGCGGCTTCGGCTCTTTCGGCTCCTGGTCCGCGCCGGCGAGGACGGGCTCAACGTCGGCGAGGCGCAGCGGCATTTGGACGTGCCGGCCTCGACGCTGGCGCACCACTTCGCGCACCTCACCCGCGCCGGGCTCGTGACGCAGGAGCGCCGCGGCCGTGAGGTCGTCTGCCGCGCCGACTACACCGCCATGCACGCGCTCATGGGCTTTCTCACCGCGGCCTGCTGCACCGGCCTGCGGCTCGAGGAGGCCGACCCCGACGCCGCCTGAGGCGGCCTCTTTTTTTTGCGCAAACATAGCGAGATTTCTAGAAGGATCGGGCCATGACCGTCGCCAGCCTCGCCGCCGCCCTGCCGTCCTGGCGCTCGCTCCGCCTCGACGGCGTCTGGCTGGTCCTCGCCGCCGCGTTCTTGGCGCTCGCCGTCGCGGTACCGCCGCAGGCGCTGGAGAGCCTCGGCTTCACCGCCGCGGCCCTTTGGAGCATCGCGCCCTATCTCCTGGCGTCCATCGCCATCGCGGCCTACGCCAAGGCGAGCCGCGCCGACCAGCTGATCGCCCGCGCCTTTCAGGGCCGGATGGCGATGATGGTGCCGGCGGCGGCGCTGGTGGGGGCCCTTTCGCCCTTCTGCTCCTGCGGCGTGATCCCGCTCATCGCCGCGCTCTTGGCCATGGGCGTGCCCCTGGCGCCGGTGATGGCCTTCTGGCTGGCCTCGCCGTTGATGGACCCGTCGATGTTCGTCTTGACCACCGGCACCCTCGGCACCGAGTTCGCGCTCGCCAAGACCGCCGCCGCCGTCGGGGTCGGGCTTCTGGGCGGGCTCGTCATCTGGGCGCTCACCGCCCGCGGCGCCTTCGCCCACGCCATCCGCCCCGGCATCGGCGACGGCGGCTGCGGCGGCTCCACGGTGCGCTCGCCCAAGGACGTGACCTGGCGCTTTTGGCGCGAGGAGGGGCGCAGCCGCGTGCTCGCCACCGATGCCAGGAAGAACCTGCTCTTCCTCGGCAAGTGGCTGACGCTCGCCTTCTTCCTCGAGAGCCTGATGGTGGCCTATCTGCCCGGTGATCTCGTCGTCCGCGCGGTCGGCGGCGAGGGCGTCTGGTCGATCCTGGTCGCCACCGTCGTCGGCGTGCCGGCCTATCTCAACGGCTACGCCGCGCTGCCGCTGGTGGGCCAGCTCGTCGAGCAGGGCATGACGCCCGGCGCCGGCATGGCCTTCCTCGTCGCCGGCGGCGTCTCCTCGGTCCCGGCCGCCATCGCCGTCTGGGCCCTGGTCCGCTGGCCGGTCTTTCTCGCCTATCTCGGCTTCGCGCTGGTGGGCGCGGCGAGCGCGGGCCTGCTCTTCGGCGTGGTCGCCGCGTGATCACGCCCAAGCCGCGCACGCACGGCGGCGTCCCGGCGTCGGCGGCGAGCGACGCCGCCGGGCGCGCCGCGATGCGGTTCGCCCTCGAGGGCGACGGCCGCGTCCTCGAGCCGGGTGCCGCCGTGGGCCTCGCCGCCGTGCCGGCGGGCGAGGGCGACGTCCGTGGCCGCAGGGTCGCGACGATCGTGACCGGCGGCGACGTCGATGCCGCCCCCCTCGGCCCGCTCTCGGCCGCGTGAGCCGTGGGGGTCGAAGCAGCATCCGCCGCCGCCGCGCGCCACCCGATCGCCGACGCGCCGCCCGCGCGCGCCCCGGCCCGCGTCGTGCTCGCCCTCGCGCTCGCCCAGACCCTGGTCTGGGCCGGCGGCTTCTACGTCTTTCCGGCGCTGCTCGCCACCTGGCACGCCGAGCTCGGCTGGTCGAAGGCGACGCTCTCGGCCGCCTTCACGGGCGCGCTCCTGGTCGCCGCCGCCGCCTCGCCGCTCGCCGGCCGGCTGGTCGACCGCGGCCACGGCCGGGCGCTGTTGGCGCTCTCCGCCACGGGCGTCGGCCTGGGCCTCCTCGTGCTCAGCCGGGTCACGACCCCTTGGGCGTTCGCGCTGGTCTGGGCGCTGATCGGGCTCGCGCTGGCCGGCGCGCTCTACGACGCCTGCTTCTCGTTCGTCACCCACCGCTTCGCGCACGACGCCCGGCGCGTCATCACCCGCATCACCCTGGTCGCCGGCTTCGCCGGCACATTGGCCTTTCCGACCGCCGCCTGGACGGCTTCCGCCGTCGGCTGGCGCGGCAGCCTCGTCGTCTTCGCGGTTTTGATCCTCGCCGTCGCGGTGCCGCTCGTCTGGAGCGTCGGCGCGGAGACCGCACGGCCGTCCTCGGCCCGTCGCCGCGCCGGCGCGGCCGGGGCCAAGCGCACCCTGGCACGACCCGCCTTTTGGGGCCTCACGCTCGCCTTCGCGCTGACGGCGCTGGTGCAGGGGATGGTCGTCACCCACCTCTTGCCGATCCTCGCCGACCGCGGGGTGGCGGCGGGGGCCGCGGTGCTGGCGGCCGCCTGCATCGGCCCGATGCAGGTGGTCGGCCGGCTCGCGATGATGGCGGTCGAGCGCCAGCTCGCCGTCGCCGGCGTCGCGCTCGCCATGCTGGCGCTCGTGCTGGCCGGCCTTGCCGCCCTCTGGCTCGCCTCGGCGGCGCCCGCGCTCGTCGCCGTCTTCGTCCTGCTCCACGGCGCCGGCTACGGGGTCTACAGCATCGTGCGCCCGGTGCTGACCGCCGAGGTGCTGGGCCGCGAAGGCTTCGGCGTCGTCCACGGCACGATGGCCACCGCCACCATCGTCGCCACCGCCACGGCCCCGTCGCTCGCCGCCTTGATCCAGCAGGTCGGCGGCTACGATCTCGTGCTCGTCGCCGCCATCGCCGCGATCCTCACCGGCCTCGCGGCGCTCGTCGCGGCGCTGCGGTCGGCCGCCCGCTGAGCCTGCGCCGCTCGTCGCCGTGCACGTACATGCGCCATCGCGCAGGTTCGTTGCCGTAGAGGATCGCGCGCCGCCGCGCGCGGCCTTCGCCGCGGCGCGGTCGAGACCCGCCGGCTCGCCCCCTCCGCGCGGAGCCGGACGACCCGTGCGCCGCGTCGATCACGCTCGAGCGGCGCGGGCTCCTTGCGATCACCGCCTCGCCGTGGCGACCATCGGTGACCGCGTTCCCCACATCGCGGCCCGGACTCTTGGCTTATGAGGAAATCATGCCGAATCGGGTACACTCGCCGTCGCCACCGAGCGGCGCGGAGCCATGGCGCCGGGGTCGACGGCGACGGACGCTCCACGACCGGCGCGGCGGATGCTCGCTCTTCCCAGCCGCGAGCGCGCCATCGCCGCGCCGATCGCGAGCGGGCGCACCCTCTCGAGCCGGCTCGCCGGTGCGCCACGCTGGTGGCGTTGGAAAACGAAGCCAGGGCGCCCGATTCGCTAACCGCTTCAACGTCTTGACGCGAGGTTGCGGGACCGCTGTGGGGTGCGCGGCGCCGACGCCCGAAGGGCGCCGGGCGGTCGTCAGAGCGCGGCGCCGAGGGCGAGGCCGAGGACCAACCAGACCAGTCGCTGCGCCCAGGCGCCGTCGGTGCGGGCGCGGCGCTCGCCGTCGACGCGCAGCTTGGCGAGCAGGTCGTCGCTTTCCCTGACGATCCGCGGCAGCCGCTCGATGACGTCGCGGCCGTCGCTGGCGAAGCGGCGGGTGGCGCCCACCGGGCCGAGATTGAGGGCGATCCAGTCCTCGACCAGAGGCTGCGCCAACTGCCACATGTTGACTTTGGGGTTGAGGGCGCGGCCGACCCCCTCGGCCACCATCATCGTCTTCTGCAAGAGCAGCAGGTCGGGCCGGGCGCGCATCTCGAACTCGCCGGCCACCTCGAACAGCTGGCCCAAGAGGCGGGCGATCGAGATCTCGTTCTGCGGCAGGCCCATGATCGGCTCGGCCATCGCCCGGATCGCCTGCGCCAGCGCGCCGCGGTCGACATAGGCCGGCACCAGCCCGCCCTTGACCATCACCTCGGCCAGGCGCGCGTAGTTGCGGTTCAAGAAGACGACCAAAAGCTCGCCCAGGAACAGCCGGGTCTCGAAGTCGAGGCGGCCCATGATGCCGTAGTCGATCGGCACGATCGTGCCGTCCGAGCGGATGAAGGTGTTGCCCGGGTGCATGTCGCCGTGGAAGAAGCCGTGGACGAAGACGTGCGCGAAGAACACCTTGGTGGCGGTCTCGAGCACCCGGGCCGGGTCGACCCCCATGGCGACGAGCTTGTCGGGCTCGTCGGAGGCGACGCCCTCGATCCATTCGAGGGTGAGGACGTGCTTGGTGGTGCGCTGCCAGTCGACGCGGGGGACGTAGAACTTGGGGGCCTCCAGGTTGTTCTCGCGGAACTCGTCCGCGGCGGCGGCCTCGAGGCGCATGTCGAGCTCGCGCCGGGTGGTCTCGGCGAAGACGCGGACGGCCTCTTGCGGGTGCAGGCGCTCGCTGTGGGGCAGGAGGCGCTCGCCGAGCCAGGCCATGAAGGCGAAGAAGCGCAGGTCCTGCTCGATCTGGAGTTCGATGCCGGGCCGGAGCACCTTGACCGCGACGTCGCGGCCGTCGGTGGTGCGCGCCTTGTGGACCTGGGCGATCGAGGCGGCGGCGACGGGCTGACGGCGGAACTCGGCGAAGAGCTCGTCGATGCCGGCGTCGAGGTCGGCCTCGATGCGTGCCACCGCCTGGTCGCCGGGAAAGGGCGGCAGCCTGTCCTGCAGGTCGGTCAGGTCCTCGGCGACCTGCTGGCCCAGGATGTCGGGGCGGGTGCCGAAGCCCTGGCCGAGCTTGATGTAGATCGGGCCGAGCTCGATCAGGGCGCGGGCGAGCCGCTGGCCGGGCCGGCCGGGGGCGTCGTCGTCGTTGAGCCAGTGCAACAGGCGGCGCTGCCAGGGCGCGATCGGCATGTCGTCGATGAACAGGATGGCGCCGTGCCGGGCGAGGCAGCGGACGACGCGAAGCGCGCGCCAGAAATGGCGGGGGACGGCGAACACGCCGGCCTAGAGCCGCCAGCCCGAGTGGATGCAGGCGATGCCCGCCGAGAGGTTGCGCCAGCGCACCTGCTCGAACCCGGCGGACCGCATCAACTGGGCGAAGCCCTCCTGGTCGGGAAAGCGCCGGATGCTCTCGGCGAGATAGCGGTAGCTCGCGGCGTCGCCCGCCACCGTGCGGCCCAGCGCCGGCAGCACGGTGAAGGAGTAGCGGTCGTAGATCGCGTCCAGCACCGGCAGCGTGACCTTGGAGAATTCGAGGCAGAGAAAGCGCCCGCCGGGCTTGAGCACGCGCCGGATCTCGGCCAGCGCCCGGTCGACGTGGGTGACGTTGCGCATCGCGAAGGCCATGCTGGCGCTGTCGATCGAGCGGTCGGCGAGCGGCAGCGCCATGGCGTCGCCGGCGATCCAGAAGAGCCCGGTGAAGCGGTTGGTGTCGAGGGCCCGGTCGCGCCCGACCCTGAGCATCGCCTCGTTGACGTCGATCACCGCGACGTCGGCGCCGCCGGCGGTGCGCGCGCGGATGCGGACGGCGACGTCGCCGGTGCCGCCGCCGAGATCGGCGTGGACGATGCCCGGCCGCGGCGCCAGCCAGTCGACCAGCGCGTCCTTCCAGAGGCGATGGACGCCGAGGCTCATCAGGTCGTTCATGAGATCGTAGCGGGCGGCGACGCGGTCGAAGACGCCGCGGACGCGGCCCGCCTTGGTGGCGGGGTCGATCTCCTCGAAGCCGAAGGAGCGGGCGAGACGGTCGGCGGGGTCGGCCATGGGTGCTCAGCTGCCCGAAACGAGGGTGACGACGTCGCCGTAGCAGCGCGGACGCGGCGGGGCTATGGGTCGGCGCCGGCTGTGTGCGGTTATAGAACCGCGCCTTCGAGCGGCAAGACACGAGCCTTGATCCGAGCATGCCCGAGTTGCCCGAAATCGAGACCACCCGCCGCGCCCTCGAGCGTCGGCTCTTGGGGGTGGCGATCGAGCGCTGCACCCAGCACCGCGCCGACCTGCGCTTTCCGCTGCCGCCGCAGCTGCCGGAGCGCTTGCGCGGCCGCCGGCTCGAGGCGCTGCGGCGCCGCGCCAAGTACCTCCTCGCCGATCTCGACGACGGCGAAACCCTCGTCCTGCATCTCGGCATGTCCGGGCGCCTGGTCTTCGACGGGCCGGCACTCGGCGCCCACGAGCACCTCACCTTGGGCTTCGCCGACGGCACCATCCTGCGCCTCCATGACCCGCGCCGCTTCGGCATGGTCGACCTCGCGCCGACGGCCGGGCTCGCCGCCCACGCCCGGTTCCGCCATCTCGGTCTGGAGCCGCTCGATCCGGGCTTCGACGGCGCGCGCCTGGCGACGGCGCTCGCCGGGCGGACCACGCCGCTCAAGGTGGCGCTCATGGACCAGCGCGTCGTCGTCGGCATCGGCAACATCTACGCCAGCGAGGCGCTGCACCGCGCGCGGCTGTCGCCGCGACGGCGGGCGGGCTGGCTCAAGCCGGCGCACGGCGCGCGCCTCGCCGGCGCGGTGCGGGCGGTCCTGCAGGAGGCGATCGAGGCCGGCGGCTCGAGCCTCAAGGACTACGTGCAGGCCTCGGGCGAGCTCGGCAATTTCCAGCGCCATTTTCGGGTCTACGACCGCGCCGGCGAGCGCTGCGCCTGCGGGCGCGCGGCGGTGCGGCGGATCGTCCAGGCCGGGCGCGCCACCTTCTACTGTCCGGGCTGTCAGCGGTGACGACGTGGCCTATGGACGACGCGGTCGCGCGCATGGTTTAAGCCGCGGCCTAATGCCAGCCGTGCCGCCGGCGCGGAAGGAGGAGCGATGGCTTACGAGACGATCCTGGTCGAGACGCGTGGGCATGTGGGCCTCGTTCGGCTCAACCGGCCCAAGGCGCTCAACGCCTTGAACGCCAAGCTCATCGGCGAGCTCACCGAGGCGCTGAAGGCCTACGACGCCGATCCGGAGGTCGCTGCGGTCGTCGTCACCGGCACGGACAAGGCCTTCGCCGCCGGCGCCGACATCAAGGAGATGGCGTCGAAGAGCTACGTCGAGGCCAGCTTCGGCGATTTCATCGCGCCCTGGCAGGCGATCGCTGAGCGCAAGAAGCCCGTGATCGCGGCGGTTGCCGGCTACGCCCTGGGTGGCGGCTGCGAGCTGGCGATGATGTGCGACATCATCATCTGCGCCGACAACGCCAAGTTCGGCCAGCCCGAGATCAACCTGGGCACGATCCCCGGCGCCGGCGGCACCCAGCGCCTGACCCGCGTGGTGGGCAAGTCGAAGGCGATGGAGATGGTGCTAACCGGCCGCATGATGGACGCCGAGGCCGCGGAGCGCGCCAACCTCGTCGCCCGGGTGGTGCCGGTCGACAGTCTCCTCGACGAGGCGCTCAAGCTCGCCGACACCATCGCGGAGAAGTCCAAGCCGGTGGTGGCGATGGCCAAGCAGGCGGTGAACGCCGCCTACGAAGCGACGCTCGAGACCGGCTTGCGGACCGAACGGCAGCTGTTCTACAGCACCTTCGCCACCGAGGACCGCCGCGAAGGCATGACCGCCTTCGCCGAGAAGCGGAGCCCGGAGTTTCAGGACCGCTGAGCCCGTGGTATTCCGTCCGGGGCGCGTTGACGAGCGCGCGCCCGTGGAGTATCCGGGCGGTCTTTCGTTCGAGGAACAGCTGGATCGATGGCCAACACGCCTTCCGCGCGCAAGCGCGTCCGTCAGATCGCCCGCCGCACCGCCACGAACAAGGCGCGCATCAGCCGGATCCGAACCTTCACCAAGAAGGTCGAAGCGGCGATCGCGGCCGGAGACGCCACCGCGGCCCGCGAAGCGCTCAAGCTGGCCGAGCCCGAGATCGCGCGCGGCGTCACAAAAGGCGTGCTGCATAAAAACACGGCATCCCGCAAGATTTCGCGCTTGGCGCAACGCGTGAACAGCTTGTAGGCGCCCGCTTGGGCGTCACTTGTCCCCATCGTTCGGTGGATAAAGGCGTGACGGCGCGTGTAAAGGCGTCTTAGCCGATCCCCTATCAAGAACAAAGCCGCCCATTTGGGCGGCTTTTGTCTTCCTACGTGGCATTTTATCGAAATTGTGTATTATCAGCCGATTGGGTGCGTTCTCATTTCATCCCTCTTGTGGCGGTGCCGAGCCTTTGCGTAACGTTAACACGTGATGAGGACGGGCGGCCGTTACTGCGGAATAGCTTCCCTCCATTCGTAAAGCTGACGTTAAACGCAGCGGATCGACATGATTCGGGCGCGGTGTCGCCGAAGTCGTGCATGCCGGATTGCCGGAAGGGAAGGTTTTGCGGGACGATCGAGACTTCCGACCGACCGGCGGCGGGGTCGCCTTTGCCGAGCGTCTTCACGACGCGGTAGTATGAGAATTCCGGGCGGAGCCGGGCGCAGGCCGTCCGAGCGCTTTTTCAAGGCGGGAGAGAGCATGCTCGTGGCACCGACCAGCGAACTCGAGCAGGAGTGGGAAACCGTGCAGGATCTGCTGCGCGACGAAGTGGGCGAAACCGCCTACACCACGTGGCTCCAACCGCTGGCGCCCGCGGAGGTCGACGGCGACCGCGTCGTCATCGGCGCGCCG
>JBKHCM010000137.1:0-8243 GCA_046541805.1 Alphaproteobacteria bacterium | reverse complement strand
CTGCCCTCATGCGCCGCCCAGCAGCCCGCTCCCACAACATGTTGGGCAAGCGGACGCAAAGGGATAAGCCTTATCCGCATTATGCGCGAGCCTAGACCAAGATTGACCATAGCCCTTCATTCACAGGCTCTGAGCCGAATGGCGTCGAGCAGCGGTGAGGCGGCGAGCTTGGCGCGGCCGTCGCGTTCGGCGGACGACGGGGCGGGGTGCGCTTCTATGTCAGCTCTTCGACCGGAGGGACGCGATGCGGCACGGTCCACGGGCAGATCAGCATCGGCGGTTGCTCAGCGCAACTGTGCGCGCGCCGCAGTCGACGAAAGCACAACCTTTCGCCACCGGCGGCACCGTCCCCGTGAAGGACTCTCGGCCGAACCGCCGCCTCGTCGATACAATGATGAGTTGCTACATGAAAACGTTCGCATAAACTCAGGCGAGGAAGACTAGGTCGCACACGACTCCCTGGAGAATCATGGGTCGAACGGCTACGCTGAGCATGGGCCTCCTGCTGGTGGGGCTGTCGACGGTCGCGGTCCTCGCCGCGGCGTTCGGTGCTGTCCTCTATCATCAATTAAGGGACCCCGCCGCAGCGCCCGCGCATGCGATCGCCGCGGATAAAGCTTCGGTTGACCAATCGATGCCGGAGGTGCAGCCGGTGGACACGGGTGCGGCCGACGCGACCGACGCGGAAGCGAAAGGGGACGATGTAGTCGCCGCGCAGGCGCCGGCCGGTCCCTTCGCCCTTGACTTCGGCGCGTTCGGTGACGCGCGGACGGCGGGTCGGATGGCGGCGGCACTGGCCGCCCGAGGCGTCGATGCGGCGCCGGCCGCGCGCACGGACGGCGCCGGGCGCGTCTGGTTCCACGTCATGACCGGCGGGTTCGCCAGCCGCGGCGCGGCCGAGGCGGCCGCCGCGGCGCTCGCCGACGTCGCCCGGGCCGCTCCCCGCCCCGTCGACGTCGCCGAGGCGACGCCCTGATGCGCTGCCGCCTCCCGTCGCTGCTGGTGATCGCCGCGCTCGGCGGCTGCGCGCAGCCGGAATGGCTCTGCATCAACCCGCAGGGCGTGCGCAGCATCACGGTGCGCTCGGACGCGACGGCGGCCCGAACGCGCGCGATCGCCGTCGATCTGGTTTCCGTCACCGAGCCGACGCTGGCCGGCGAGATTGCGCAGTTGCCCGCGCGCGACTTCTATGCCCGACGCGAGCAGCTCGTGCGCGACCATCCGCGCAGCTTGCATCTCGTAAGCTTAGAGCTCGCGCCGGACCAGTCGGTCGGACCGGTGTCCGTCGACACGCCGTGCGAGCCGGAGGCGACCTTCGTCTTCGCCTCCTACGACGCCCCCGGCGAGCATCGCGCGCGGCTCGACGGCGCCGATGTGGCGACCGTCGTTCTCGGTGACCGCGGTTTCGTGGTGGCGGCGCCATGATCGGCGACGTGCCAGTGGGGGTAACGTGATCGATCCGCGCGACATTCCCGATGCGGTCGTCTGGCACGAGGGGCTGCTGCTGGCGCCGCAGCACTTCCAGGAGACCGAGCGCCGCCATCGGCGGCTCGCCGCGCTGCAGGCTCAGGCCGCCGACGCTGACGGGTGGGGCGTGCTCGACCTTTCCATCGACCGGCGGCTGTTGGCCGACGGCGTGTTCCGCATCGACCGCCTCGACGCCATTCTGCCCGACGGTCTCGTGATCGCCCATCCGCGCGACGACGCGGCGTCGCTGGAGCTCGGCGTCGACGACGCTGCCTTCGCCGAGACCGGCGAGCTCGCCGTCCACCTGACCGTCGCCCGCAGCCGCCGGGCCGGTGAGGACGGCGAAAACCGCTACCACAGTCGCGACGACGCGCCGGTCGCCGACCTTCACGCGGGCGACAACGAGGTGCCCGTGGCCCGGCTCGTGCCGGTGCCGCGGCTCGCGCTCACCGCGTCGCCGCGCGTGGCGCCGCCGCGCCGCTTCGTCAGCCTGCCGCTCGCCCGTTTAGCGCGTCGCGACGAGCGGGTGGAGCTGCTGCCGTTCACGCCGCCGGTGCCACGTCTGGCCGAGACGGACCCCGCCTTCGCCTTAGCGCGCGAGACGGCCACGCAGCTGCGCGAGCGGGCGGTGATGTGGTCGGAGTTGCTGAGCCGTGGCGGCGCCGACGCCGATGGCGGACGGCGCGTCAGCTGGCACACGGTGCGCGCGGTTCACGCCGGCTTGCCGCGGCTGGAGGCACTGGTCGCGGCCGGCGCGCCCAAGCCGCGCGAGCTGTTCCTGGCTCTCGCCGACGTCGTCGGCCAGCTCGCCGGGCTCGACGGCGAGCCGTGCCCGCCGGCACTGCCGAGCTACGTCCACCATGATCCGCTGCCGGCGTTCGCGGCGGCCGGCGAGACGATCAAGCGTATTCTCGACCGCCTTCGCGCGCCCTACCGCGCGGTGCCGTTCGCCGCGGGCCAGGACGGCTTCCGTCTGATCCCCGAGGCGGCGTGGCTCACAGGCGAACTGGTCGTGGGCGTCCGCGCGCCGACCGCGAGCGCGCCGGCCGCCGCGGCGAGTTGGTTCCGCAATGCCGTCGTGGCGCCCGCGAGCGCGCGCGACCACGTGCGCAACCGCCGGACACTCGGTCTCGAGCGGCGACCGGTGGCCAACGTCCCCGCGCTCGATCTGGAGCCGCCGCGCGATACCACCCTGTTCGTCGTGAGCGACCCCGACGGCGTGCTGGTCGCGGACGAGCCTCTGGAGGTGTGGCTCGTGCATCCACCTGGCGACGCCGTTCCACCGCGCGAGCTCGTCCTCTATCTGCCGGTCGAGCCGTGAGAGACGGGGTGCCAGCGGGCGATGCGGAGACCGGCTTCGAGGTCGTACGCCGGCTCTTGGCGGAGGCCGAGGCGGCCGTGGCGGCGAGCGTGCGCGCGCCCGGCGACGGCGACCAACCCGCGCCCAGCGAGCTCGTCCAGCGCCGGCTGCTCGCCCTCCTCTACGGCCTCGAGGCTACCCTGCCGCCCGATCCCGAGCGCCGCACGCTATTCGCGCTGGCGGCGATCGCCGACGAGTGGTTGCTGAACCGCGCGCCGTGGCCCGGGCAGGCCGCCTGGCCGTCGCTTCTCCTCGAGGAGGCGCTGTTCGGCACCCGCGTCGCCGGCGAGCGCGTCTTCCTACTCGCCGACGCCGCCATGCGGTCGCCGCCGGGCCTGGACCGCACGCTGGCCGCGGTGCTGCTGACCGGCTTTCTGCTCGGCTTCGAGGGTCGTTACCGCGGGGCGGTCGCCACCGAGCGCCTCGCCCTCTACCGCGAAGGGCTCTATCGCACGGTGTTCGGCCGTCCGGTCGACCCGAGCGGCGAGCTCGGCGGCCTGTTGCCGGTGCCGCGACCGGCGGTGGCGCCGGAGACGCCGGTGCGCACGCTGCCGTCACTGCGCCCGTGGGTGGCGGCGGCGATCGTCTTGGTGCTCGCCTATTTCGTGGGCGCGCATCTGATCTGGAGCAGCGGCGTGCGCCCGCTGTTGGCGCTCAGCAGCCACATCGTCGACCTCGGCTCGGCGCCCGGCGTCGGGCTCGTCGACGAGGCACCCTGAGCGGATGCTCGAGCTGATCCCGCCTTGGCTGGTTCTGGTCCTGTTGGGCGGCGCGCTGGTTGTGGTCGTCCTCCTGCTGTTGGCGAGCGGTCGCGGGCGGACCGCCCGCGACCCGGTGGCGCGGCGCGCCGCCGCGGCCGACGCCGAGCCCGGCGCCGACGCGCCCAACGCGTTGGCCGTCGCCGAGACGCCCGAGCCGGGCGACCACGTGCCGTGGATCGCGCTTGTCGGCGCGCCTGGGGCGCCGACCGCCGCCATCGCCGCCAGCCTGCCCGAAGTCCGCCACCGGCCCGCCGGCGGCGCCGTGCCACGTCTTCGCGATGCCGCCATACGGTTGACCGAGGGCGGGGCGCTGATCGACGCCGGGGACCGGCTGTTCGCCGACGACGACGGCCCCGAGCGCTGGCGGCGCTGGCTCGCCGACCTCGCGCGTCAGCGTCCCCGCCGCCCGCTCGACGCCGTCGTCGCGGTGGTGCCGGCGGCGCTGCTGGTCGGCGCCGAGCCCGAGCGCGGCGAGCGCCTGCTGGGCCTGGCGCGGGCGCTGCGCGACCTGCTCTGGCGCGCGGAGCGCGAGACCGGTCTCCGGCTGCCGTTCACGCTGCTGATCGCCGCCGACGACGCCCTGCCGGGTGGGGAAGACCTCGTCGACGCGCTGGCGCACCGGCCGGATCGCGGCTTTCTCGGCTGGGCGGCGCCAGGGGGCGGCGCGGTGGTCGACCGCGACACGGTCGAGTCCGGCTTGGACGAGGCGCGCGAGCGGCTGGGCCGGCTGGTGACGGAGCTGCTCGCCTGCGCGCCCGACCGCACGGACACCGCCGCCGCCGGCCGTCTCGTCGTGCTGCCGGCGCGCTTTCGCGAGGTCGCCGACGGGGTCGTCGAGCTGGCCGACCATCTCCTGCTGCCGATCGCCTATCGCGAGCCGCTGCTCCTGCGCGGCGTCCATCCGGTCGTCCCGGCGTCGCGACCCGCTGCCGGTGCTGCCGGCTTTCGCTTCGTGCGCGAGCTGTTCGCCCGTCGGATCTTTCCCGAGGTCCGGCTGGCGGTGCCGTCGCGCGTTGCGGCGAGTAGGCGCCATCGCCAGGTGCGCTGGGCGCAGATCGCGCTCGCGGTCGGCGCACTGCTCGCGGTCGGCGGCTGGAGCTGGCTCGCGCTGGACCGCTCCGACGTGGTGTCGGTGCGCACGCTGCTGAGCTCCCTCGCGAGCGAGCTGCGCGCGGTGCAGAGCGCGCCGAACGACCAGAAACTGCTGGAGGCGACCGCGATCAGCCTGATCGGCGCGTTGAGCAACCTCTCGGCCGAGACGGTCGAGAGCACGCTCGCGCCGACCTCGCACCTGACGGGCGCCACCGACCGCGTCGTCGACGCGATCCGCGTCGGATCCCGCTTCGCGCTTCTGCGGGCGACCGCGCGCCAGCTCCAGGAGATCAAGGTGGACGCGGCGCTTGCCCATCTGGAAGGGGCGGCGGCGCCCCCCGAGGGTACGGCGCAGCTCGAAGCCGCGCTGAACGCGCTCACCCGGCTGCGCGGCGAGATCGGCGCCTATCGCGAGCTCCACCGCGCGCCCGATGCCGGCGCCGTCGCCGACGTCGTCGGCTACGCCTTCGCCGAGGAGCTTCCCGCGAACTTTTCGCGCCACGCGCAACTCTATGTTGATGCGTTGCGCGGGGCGCCGCTGCCCACCGTCTCGACCGAGCGCATCGCCGAGCGGGTGACCCCGGCGCTGGAGGAGGCGATCCGCGATCTCGCCCGCGCGCAGCTGGTCGAGCGGGGGCCCGTGCAGGCGCTCGCGCGCATCGCGCCGCTCGATACCGGGGGTGCGGGGACGTTGCCGATGGCGAGCTTCGCCGACGCCGTGCTGGCGTTGCGCGATCTGCAGGACGAGCTGGCGCGCGACCCGGCTTGGCTGGCGTCGGGCTCCGGCCCGTTGCCGCCGGAACTCGGCCGCCTGGTCGAGGGCGTGGCGGCGCTCTGCCCGCGCGCCGGGGACGCGCTGTGCCTGGTCGAGCCGACCTTTCCCCAACGGCTGGCGGACGAGCTCGGCACGTTCGTCGACGCGCAGCGCGAGCGGATCCTCACGGCGGCGCTGTTCGGCGTGCGTCCGGCCGTCGTCGAAGGCGACGAGGGCTGGCGGCTCGCCCCGCCGCTCGCGCGCGCCGAGGCGGCGCTTGAGGATTATTTTCGTAACCTCGACCTGGAGCCGGTGCCGCCGCCGGTCCGTGCCACCCTGCCGGTCCGGCCTGACGCGCCGCTCGCCTGGGACCCGGCCGGCCTCGACGGGCTGCTGAACCTCTCCGCCGAGCTTCTCGTGGTCGACACCGAGGCGTTCGACCGGCTGCCGGCGAGTGTCGCGACGACGGCCCGGGCGCTCGCCGAGCGCCGGCTGGCGCAGCTCCTGGACGCCGAGATCCGCAGAGCGGCAGAGCGGGGGCGCGGGCTGGGCGAGGGTCGCGACGACGCGGCACTGGCGGGAGCATTCCGGCTCGCCGAGGCGCCGTTGCGTGTGCTGCACGAGCGCTTTCGCCAGCTCTCCATGCCCGCCCTCGCCGATCGCCTCGACCGGGCGGCGCGCCCGCAGGCGCAGGCGCTGTTGGAGCGCGCCGACCGCCTTCGGGCGCGCGAGGGGCTCTACACCCTGTTCGACCCGACGCTGTCGGCCTGGGACGGCAGCGAGCCGTTGACCTTCGCCGCCTTCAACGTCTATCGGCCGGGCGAGCTGCCGGGCGTACTGGGACGCTGGCGCGACGGCCTCGCCGCGCTCAGCGCCACCTACGCCGAGCCCTCGGTCGGCTATCTGGAGGCGGTGGCGACGGACGCGCCGCCCGGGCCGCTCCAGCGCCGCTGGACATCGATCGCGCAACGGCTCGCCACCTACGACCGCCAGCTGCCGGAGAACACACTGGTCCAGTTCGAGCGGTTCGTGCTGGAGCGCACGGCTGAGCTGACGTTGGACAGCTGCGGCGAGCTCACGCCGCCGCCGGCGGGCGGCGACTACTTCCGCGATCTGCAGCGCGACCTCGCGACGGCGATCCGCCGTCGCTGCGCCGAGCTCGAGGGGCGGGAGCTGGTGGTCGGCTACGCCGATCTCGCGGACGCCTTCAACGCGTCTCTCGCCGGGCGCTACCCCTTCGCCGACCCGGACGGCGACCCGGCGGCGATGGCGGAGCCGGCGACGGTGCGCCGCTTCTTCACCGGCCCCGGCGCCGACCTCGAGCGGCTGCGCGCGGCCGTCGCGGAGCGCGCCGGCGGCGCCCGGGTGCGCCGCTTCCTCGACCAGCTGATCGCGGCGCGGGCAGCCCTCGCACCGCTCCTCGAGCCGCCGGCCGACCTCGCCCGGCTGGCCTACGAGGTCCGCGCCGACTACCGGCCGCTCCCGCAGCTGGACCGCGGCGGCGAGCAGATCATCGAGGGCTGGATCGCGGCGGGTGGCGAGCGCCGAGGCTCGTTCGCGAGCGGTCCGCCGCCGGTCTGGGAGCACGGGGAGACCTTCGCGCTCGGCCTGCGCTGGGCCAACCGGGCGCCGCTGCGGCCGGCGCCGGGCCCGGGATTGCGCGTGGCCGAGCGCAGCGTCGTCGTCGAGGACCGCAGCCCCTGGGCGCTCTTCCGTCTCGCCGACCGGCTCGGCGGCGCCGCTCCGGGGGCGCTCCCCGCGGCACCCGCCACCGCCGGCACGCTGCGGCTCGACGTGCCCGTCGAGCCCAATCCGGAGCGCGGCGAGGGCGGTCGCGACGACTTCAGGACGGCGACGCTCTACGTCCGTCTCGACGTCACCGCGCTGGTGGCGACGGCCGACGGTGAGACGCGCCGTGAGCCGGTCCGGCTCGGGGGCTTCCCCGCCGAGGCGCCGCACCTGGAGACCGGCGGCGACGGGGGCCGATGGTGAGCGGCACGCCGCCCGACCTCGCGTCACTCCTGGCGCCTACGCACGAGCAGCCGCCGAACGGGCGCTCGGTGCGCTACGAGGGCGACCACGACCGCATCCGCGCCGCGCGCCGGGCCGACGGCGCGCACCGCCCGCGCGGGGTGTGGCAGCGCGAGCTGAAGCGCGCCGACTGGAACGCCGTGATCGAGGAAGCCGCGGCGACGCTGACCCAGCGCTCGAAGGATCTGCAGGTCGCGGCTTGGCTGGTGGAAGCGCTGGTGGAGCGCGATGGCTTCGGCGCGCTCGCGCCCGGCCTCGACTTTCTGGACGCCCTCTTGGACCGCTATTGGGACGGCCTGTTTCCCGCACTCGACGACGACGGTGATGTCGAGGCGCGCCTCGCTCCGCTGTTCTGGCTCGACGGCCGGCTCGCCGTCGTCGCGCGCCAGCAGCCGCTGACCAGGCCCGAGCAGGAGCCAAGCCTCTCCTACACCGACTACGCCAATGCGCGTCGGTTGGAGCGCATTCGGATTCACGACCCCGCCGCCGCGGCCGCCAGCGAGGAGCGGGGCGCCGTCACGCTCGCCGCGTTCGAGGAGGCGATCGGTCGTACCCCGCAGCCGGCGCTGCACGCCGTCGCGGACGAGCTCGAGGCGGCCGAGGCGGCGCTGGCACGGCTCGTGGCGACGGCCGACGGGCTGGCGGGGGCGCGGGCTCCCTCGATGCACGAACTCGGCGGGGCGCTCGGCGAGGTTCGGGCGCTGGTCGCCGCCGCGCTGCGCCCGGCGCCCACGAGCCCGGCGCCGGCGCCCAACCGCCGTGCGCCCCGCCCGCCCCG
>JBKHCM010000136.1:0-8285 GCA_046541805.1 Alphaproteobacteria bacterium | reverse complement strand
CACCCGGCGGCCGCGGACCCAGCGAGACCATGCTTGACCGGCGGGATTAGAGAACCATGCTTGACCGGCGGGATTAGAGAACCATGCTTGACCGGCGGGATTAGAGAACCGGGGATCTGACCCGGCGGGGCACTCAGGTGCCGTCGCGGCGGGTGGCGCGGACCCCCAGCCGCAGCTCGACGAGGCCGCTGAGCGAGCGCACGAGGCCGTCCTCGACGACGGCGTAGGGCTCCGAGGTCGGCCGGCCGAGCATCTCCTCGCCGCGGCGGACCACGGCGTCGGGGCCGATGACGGCGCCGTGGGCGGTGCCGGTCAGCCAGGCCGCGCGGGTGACCTCGATGCGCGCGACGCGGTCGCCAGTGCCGAGCACCAGCGCGTTGGCCGGCCCCGCGAGGACGGGCGTGCCGGCGGTGACGGTGACGTGGAAGTCGACCCGGTCGGGCGGGTTCATCGCGTCCAGCGCCACCGCCGCCGCCAGCGGCGCGAGGCCCGCGGCCGGGTGGATGGCGTTGTGGAGCACCGCCACGGCGGCGCCGGTCGCGGGGTCCCGTGCGAGCGCGCGGCCGAGGTCGCCGCGGGCGGCCACGCGCTCGGTGTTGCCCGCGAACAGGCCTCCGGCGAGGTCGAGGGCGATGATCCCGGCGTCGGCCTGCGGGTTGCGGGCGAGCTCCGCCGCCGCCGCCTCTTGCGCATCGGCGCCCGCGCGCATCCGCTCGAGCACGGCGACGTTGAGGGGGGCGCCGTCGACGCCGGGCATGTTGGGCAGGCGGTGGCCGCTCACCAGCCCGACCGCGGCGTCACCGGGGGTGAACCGGGCGAGCGGTGGCGGCCGGTCCGGCCCGCTCGACATCACCGCGGCGAAGCGGGCCTGGGCGACGGCGGCGGGCGGTGCGACGCCCGTGGCCTCGCCGTCGACGAAGAGCGTCGCCGTGCCGCCGCGCTGGGTCTCGGCCTGGACGAGCTCGCCCGCCTCGCTGATGGCGACGAAGCTCGCGAAGCCGCCGATGGCACCGCGGCCGACCCGCTCCACCGCGCGCAAGGCCGCGAAAACGGCGAGGCCGGCGCCGGCACCGGTGGCGGCGATGCCGATGGTCACGCCGCCGCCACCAGATGGCCGGCGGCCACCTCCTCGAGCGGGCCGCGCGGCAGGGTCTCGACGTCGAGCTTGGGCAGCGCCCCGCGCATTCGGGTCGGGTCCGGCACCGGCACCGCCGCCAAGAGTGCCTTGGTGTAGGGGTGGCGCGGGTCACCCAGGACGTCGCGGCGCGGGCCGAGCTCGACGATGCGGCCCTGGTGCATGACGGCGACGCGGTGGCTCATCCGCTCCACCACCGCCATGTCGTGGCTGATGAAGAGGTAGGAGAGGCCCCTCTCCTCCTGCAGCTCGAGCATGAGGTCGATGACCTGGGCCTGGACCGAGACGTCGAGGGCGGAGGTCGGCTCGTCGGCGGCGATGAGCTTGGGGCCGACGCCGAGCGCCCGGGCGATGCAGAGGCGCTGGCGTTGGCCGCCCGAGAACTCGTGGGGGTAGCGGCGCAGGTGGTCGCGCTCGAGGCCGACACGGGCGAACAGCTCGGCGGTGCGGTCGTCGAGCTCGCTGCCCGCCGCGATGCCGTGGATGCGCATCGGCTCCGCCACCAGCCGGCCGGCGCTCATGCGCGGGTTCAAGGCGGCGAAGGGGTCTTGGAAGATCATCTGCATCTCGCGCCGGGCGCGGCGCAGCATCTGCCGTCCATGCTCGCGGATGTCGTGGCCGTCGAGCCGGATCTCGCCGATGTCGGGCTCGATGAGGCGCAGGACGGCGCGGCCGGTGGTCGACTTGCCCGAGCCGCTCTCGCCCACCAGCGCCAGGGTCTCGCTGCGGCCGAGCGCGAAGCCGACGTCGTCCATCGCCAGCGTCCCGCCCTTGCCGCCGAAGCGCTTGGTGAGCCCGCGGGCTTCGAGGAGCGGGTGCGGCTGGGCCGGCACCGGCGCGGCGGGCTTCACGGCGCCGGCGGCGTCGAAGCGCTGGGGGCGGTCGGTGTCGGCGAGGCTGCCGAGCCGCGGCACGGCGGCGAGCAGGCGCCGGGTGTAGGCCTCGCGCGGCTCGGCGAAGAGGCGCGCGACCGGCCCCTCCTCGACCTTGGCGCCCTGGTACATGACGACGACGCGGTCGGCGGTCTCGGCGACGACACCCATGTCGTGGGTGATGAGGATGACGGCGGTGTCAAACTTGCGCTTGAGGTCGCGCATGAGGTCCAGGATCTGGGCCTGGATGGTGACGTCGAGGGCGGTGGTGGGCTCGTCGGCGATGAGGATGGCGGGCTCGCTCGCCATCGCCATCGCGATCATCACCCGCTGGCGCATGCCGCCCGACAGCTGGTGCGGGTAGCGGCGGATCTGCCGCTTCGGCTCCGGCAGGCCCACGACGTCGAGCATCTCGACCGCGCGCGCCGTCGCCGCCGCGTGGCCGAGCCCCTTGTGCACCATCAGCCCTTCGGTGAGCTGGCGGCCGATGGTCAGCACCGGGTTCAGCGACGTCATCGGCTCCTGGAAGATCATCGTGATCCGCTCGCCCCGCAGCCGCTCCAGTTCGCGCTCGGGCATCTGCAGCAGGTCGCGGCCCTCGAACCGGGCCGTGCCCGAGGTGACGCGGCCGGCGGGCTTGGCCAGGAGCCCGAGGAGGGCGAGCGCCGACACGCTCTTGCCCGAGCCGCTCTCGCCGACGATGGCCAGCGTCTCGCCACGGGCGAGCGTGTAGGAGAGGTTCCTCACCGCTTCGGTGCGGCGCTTGTTGGACTGGAAGACGACGGCGAGGTCGCGGACCTCGAGCAGGGGCGCCATCGCTCAGCGCCCTCGCTGGCGCGGGTCGAGCACCTCGCGGATGCCGTCGCCCAGGAGGTTGAAGCCGAGCACCGTGATCGAGATGGCGAGGCCCGGGAAGATCATCGTCCAGGGTGCGCGGCTGATGAGATCGCGCGAGGCCGAGAGCATGAAGCCCCATTCGGGATCGGGCGGCTGCGCGCCGAGGCCGAGAAAGGAGAGCCCGGCCGCCGCCAGCACGGCGGTGGACACACCGAGGGTGCCGACGACGATCATCGTCGGCACGACGTTGGGCAGGAGGTGGACGAAGAGCAGGCGCAGCGGCGCGGCGCCGGCGGCGATCGCGCTCTCGAAATAGGGCTTGTTCTTCTCCACCAGCACCACAGAGTGGCTGATGCGGGCGTAGAACGGGATGGTGGCGATGCCGATGGCGATCATCGCGTTGGTGAGGCCCGTGCCGATGATGGCGAGGCAGGCCAGCGCGATGACGATCTCGGTGAAGGAGAAGAGGACGTCGACCAGCCGCATGACGATGCGCTCGACCCAACCGCCGGCGTAGCCCGCGATCAGCCCGAGAAGCAGGCCGGAGGTCAGCGAGATGCCGACCGCGATGACGCCGATCTGCAGCGTGAGCCGCGCGCCGTAGACGACGCGCGAGAAGAGGTCACGGCCGAAGTCGTCGGTGCCGAAGGGGTGATCCCAGGAAGGCGGCGCCAGCCTCGGGCCCGCGGCCATGCGCAGCGGATCGTGGGGCGCGATCCACGGCGCGAAGATGGCACAAAGGACGAGGGTGGCGACGATGACGAGGCCGAGCACGCCTACGGGGCTGCGCAACAGCTGCCACCAGGCCGAGCGCGGTGCCCGGCCGGCCTCCTGCAACGACGTGGCGAACTCCGCGCGCGTCGCCATCAGCCGTACCGGATGCGTGGATCGAGCAACGCGTAGAGCAGGTCGATCACCAACGTGACGACGGCGACCACGATGGCGAAGCCAAGGATGAAGCCCTGGATGAGCGGATAGTCGCGGGCGAAGACGGCCTCGATGGCGAGCCGGCCGACGCCGTTCCAGGCGAAGACGTTCTCCACGACGATGGCACCCCCCATCATGTAGGCGAACTGCAGCCCCAGCAGGCTCACGATCGGCACGAGCCCGGCCCTGAGCGCGTGGCGGTAGAGCACCAGCGTCTTCGGCAGTCCCTTGGCCTTCGCGGTGCGCACGAAGTCCTGATCGAAGATGTCGAGCATCGCCGAGCGGGTGAGCCGGGCGAGCACCGCCGCGTTGGAGAGGCCCAGCGTCAGGGCGGGCAGAATCAAGGAGCGCCAGTCGGAGCCCGCCACCGGCAGCCAGCCGAGCTGCAGCGAGAAGAAGAAGAGGAGCAGAAGGCCGAGCCAGAAATGCGGCATCGACACGCCGGCGATGGCGGTGACCATGGCGGCGGCGTCCCAGACCGTGCCGCGCTTGTAGGCGGCGAAGAAGCCGAGCGTCATACCGACGACGACGGCGATGGCGAGGCTGGTGGCGGCCAGGAGCAGAGTCGGCGGAAAGCGCGTCAGCAGGATGTCGAGGACCGGCTGGTCGCCGACGATCGAGCGGCCGAGATCGCCTTCGGCCAGCCGCGCCATGAACAGGCCGTACTGCACCCAGATCGGCTCGTCCAAGCCGAGCCGGTCGCGGATCGCCTCGATTTGCTCGGGGCTCGCTTGGAACTGGGCGTACATGATCCGCACCGGGTCGCCCGGGACGGCGTGGATCAACAGCGTCACCGCGACCGTGGTGACCCAGATCGTCAGGACGGCGGCGAAGAGGCGTTGGGCGAGGTAGCGCAGCATGGCGGACGCGGGTCGGCGGCGGCGCCGGAGCACCGTCGCCGCGGGGCCTGCTAGTCGACGGTGACGTCGTGGAACATCGGGTGGAGGAAGGCGCCGACCTTGAAGCCCTCCACCTCCGGGCGCACCGCAAAGACCCACTCCCAGCCGGGCGTGTAGAGCCCGATATGGATCGCGTTCTCCATCAAATAGCGGATGACCGCTTGCACCTTGGCGAGGCGGGCTTCGGGCTCGATCGTCGTGCGGGTCTCTTCCAAGAGCGCGTCGAGCTCGTCCGATGTGTAGCCCGAATAGGCGCCGGGCGAATGCCAGAGCTGGTAGAGGATGTCCGGGTCGTACCAGGACCAGGTCATCATGTTGAAGGTGCCGCCGTCGCCTTCGGTCTTCTCGTTGTCGTCCTTCACCCGCGCGTTCATGGTACCGATGTCGACGATCTCGATGCCGGCGTCGATGCCGACCTGGGCGAGCTGCGCCTGGAAGATCTCGGCGAGCTTGTGGCGGTTGCCGCCGGTCCAGACGTAGAAGCTCGTCTCGAGCGGATTGTCGGGCCCGTAGCCGAGCTCGGCCAGGAGCGCCTGCGCCCGCGCGGGATCGTAGTCGTAGCCGAACCGGCGGCAGAACTCCTGGTCGTTGCCGAAGACGCCGCGGGCGATCGGGCACCACTCGCGCTGGCTCAGCCCGCCGTAGATGATGTCGATCGCCATCTGCGGGTCGGTGGCGTGGGCCACGGCTTGGCGCGCGCGGATGTCGTCGAATGGCGGCCGGCTGGTGGTGAACTGCCAGAAAACGTTCTGGCCGGTGTTCTCGGCGATGACGAGGTCGAGCTCGCCTTCCTCCTGGATCGCCGGGATGTCGTCGAAGGGGGGCTCGGCGACGTGCGCCTCACCGCTGCGAAGTGCAGCGAGGCGGGTCTGCGGCTCCGGCACCGTACGCACGACCAGCCGCTCGAGATGCGGCGGGCCCATGTTTTCCACCGGCTTGCCGAAGTTGCGGTAGTCCTCGTTGCGCTCGAGGATCACCTCGTCGCCCTTGACCCATTCCACCAGCGCGAACGGGCCGGCGCCGACGGCTGTGCTCGAGCCGAAGGTGTCGACGCCGTCGTTGCTGTCGCAGACGATCGAGCTGAAGCTGTCGGCCAGGAACGGCAGGAATGCGCCGAAGCGCCGCTCGAAGGTGAACCTCACCGTCAGCCGGTCGACGACCTCGACCTCGGAGATCGGCCCCCAGGCGGTCTGGGTGAGGCTCGGATCGTCGCCGAAGGCGCGGTCGACGGTGAACTTGACGTCGTGGGCATCGAAGGGCGTGCCATCGTGGCAACGGACGCCGTCCTCGAGCTCGAAGACGTATTCGAGACCGTCCTCGCTCACCGTCCAGGACTTGGCGAAGTGCGGGCGGACGTCGCCGTCGGGGCCGAAGGCCAACATCGTTTCGTAGATCTGGTCCCAGACCTGCATCGACAGCGTGCTGGTGGCGCGATGCGGGTCGAGGGAGTCGATGTCGCCGTAGCGCGCCCAGACGAGCTCCTCTTGAGCCTGGGCAAGCGGCGCGACGGCAGCGGCGACGAGCGCGCAGGCACCGATCCAGCCCGCTCGGATAGGACGGAACATGCGTTTGGGTCTCCCATCGGACGTTGTTGGCGCCGGGCGCGAGGGTGCCGCGACGCTGGCGCGGGGTGCGGATGGGCACAAGCCGGATTTCGTTTTCGCAACGTAGATGAGTCGGAAATGAAACGTATCGCGGGCGTCATGCGGGCGAGGCGCGTCGCGCCTGCGACCCTCAGTCCGGCGCCGGTAGCTCGCCCCAGGCGCTGTAAATGTCGTCGATGCGGCGCAGACGCTCGACCGCGGGCTCGCCGATGCGGGCCGCGAGCGCGGCGCAGAGCCAGCTCACCAGGCTCACGGGTGCGGCGAAGCTGTCGAAGACGCCGAGCCCGCGGGTGCGGCAGCGCAAAACGGTCGCCTCGCCGTCGAGCGTGCCGGCAAGGTCGGTGACGAAGACGACCTTCGCGCCCGCCTCCTGCGCCGAGCGCACGACGTTCTTCAGGTCGCGGGTGCGCCGACCGCAGCCGAAGGCGAGCATAGTATCCGAGGCCGAGATCGAGGCGAATTCCTCGGGCGCCAAAAACCCGCCGATCGGCAGCATGCGGATGTCGGGCCGCACGCGGATCAAGAAGCCGCGGGCGACGTGGGCGAGGGGGTAGTCGTCGCCGAAGCCCACGACCCAGAGCTTCTCGCCGTGGGCGAGGGCTCTGAGCGCGCGGGCGAGGGTGTCGGAGCGCTGGTGCTCGATGGTCTTCACGAGGTTCTGGACGTCGGCCTCCAGATGCGCGCCCAGATCCGTCGCCGGCACCCCGGCCGTCTCCGTCGGCACCGCCCCGCGCGCCTCGAAGCGGGCGGCGCGAAAGCTTGGATAGCCGAGCCGGCGAAACAGGCGCGCCGCCGTCGCCTTGGAGACTCCGACCCGGGCGGCGAGCTCGGTGGCGGAGTGGTGCCGCACGGCCGCGGGCTGGGCGAGCAGGAGGTCGGCCAGCCGGCGCTCGCCGCGCGGCACCGCGTCGTAGTGCTCGAGGATGCGCTGTGACAGGCTGGAACCCGAGGCCATCATCTGCCCGTTTCATCGCCGCGACGCCGTAACGGGTTAGCTATCGCAGGCGATATGCGGGCGATAGCCGGCACCGCCCGGGCCGAGCGCTCGTTCAGCCCTAGGCCGTGGTGACATTAAGCATGAATTCGCGTTCCGAAGCCTCTGATATGCGTCGAGAAAGGCTGTCCGGAAGATGACTGACACCGGGTTGTCGGAGGTGGCATGGCGACGCGTCCGGGCGTGCTTCGAGGAGTATCCCGTCCTTGACGTCGAAAAGGAGGTGGCGACGCGGGGGTTCGTCGAGGCGGTGCTCTGGATGGCCCGTTCCGGGGCGCCGTGGCGGCTGCTGCCGGCCGAGTTCGGCCCATGGAACAGCATCGACAAGCGGTTCGCCCGCTGGCAGGAGAAAGGCGTCTGGCAGCGGCTGATGGACCGTCTCGCCGCCGACGGCGATCTCGAGTGGCTGATGCTCGACAGCTGTAGAAGTTTAGACTTGACCCGACGGTCATCGTTCCGGCGTGGCGGGTGTCCGCCGGATCGAAGCTGTCGGGCGAGCTGTTCAAGCGGCTCGTCCCGGCTGCTGTTTTTCGCGCGCGAGGGCGACGCTGTCGAGAAAGGTTCGCATCGGCGTCTTGCCGAAGCACCAGCGCCCCTGGTGCGTGCGCACCTCGTTGTAGCTCGCCATCCAAGCATCGAGGTCGGCCTGCAACTCGTCGAGGCTCGCATAGAGGCGCTTTCTGAACGCCACGCGGTAGAATTCGTCGAGCAGGGTCTTGTGAAAGCGCTCACAGATGCCGTTCGTCTGCGGGCTCTTGGCCTTGGTCCGAGAATGATCGATGTTCTCGACGGCGAGATAGAGTTCGTATTCGTGGCGGTCGTGGACGCCGCAAAACTCGGTGCCGCGATCGGTCAGCACGCGATCGATCCCGACACCCTGTTCGTCGAAGAACGGCACGACGCGATCGTTGAGCAGATCCGCCGCGGTCAATGCGGTCTTGCGGTCGTACAGCTTGGCGAACCCGACCTTCGAGTACGTGTCGATCGCCGTCTGCTGGTACACCCGGCCGACGCCCT
>JBKHCM010000028.1:0-29831 GCA_046541805.1 Alphaproteobacteria bacterium | reverse complement strand
TCGGTAAAATTTGAGCAGCGTTCTCCTGCGATACCACCTCCTTAGCATGTCGCGTGGACATTCTGGACGTGGATCATGCTGGATGACGACCTTCAACTTCTGACGCCGGAAGATACTGCGGAAATTTTTCGATGCTCTGTGCCGCACGTTTACCGCCTCCTGCGCCGCGGTGAACTTCGTGGCGTCAGGCGAGCGCCGACGGCGGCGTGGCGTGTGCCGGCGATCCACGTGGCCGCGTACCTCGCCCTGCCGGTGCCGGGTGCGGCGCGATCGCCGCGGGACGTCCTCGACCTCGGCGAGGTGGTTCGGCTGTCGCGCTACGGCGAGCGCACGGTGCGCGCCGACCTGGCGGCGGGTCGGCTGCAGGGGTGCTTCGTCGGCCGCCGCTGGCTGGTGTCGGTCGCCGCCTATCGGTCCTGGGCCGGCCTCTGATGCCTTCTTTCGACTTTCTCTTCCAAAACAATCGCTTAGTCAAGCGTGTGCAAAAGACCGACGTGTGCTCGGCATCATCACACGCCGGTCTTGTGCACACTGCGCGAACATTGCCGGTCAACACCACCTCCTCGCCGCTGGAGTGCGCACATCGCCGCTCGGGCGCGCCACCTGCCGTCGTGCGTCGGCGGACGCACGCACGACGGAGGTTGCGCTCATGACCCTGCAAGAACTCCACGCCAAGCTCACGCTTCTGGCTCCACATCTCACGTCTCGAAAATTAGTCGATATCGGCCTTGCACTCAACCGTTTGGCAACGGAATTTGGCGCCCGCGAAGAGAAAACGGCCGACGACTATACCGACGTGCTGCGGGCGGCGCACCGCCACCTCGCCCATCCGACCCGGCCGGCGGCGGAGGAACGGGCGCTGCGCGCGCTCCTCGCCCTGCCGGAGCCGCCGCCGGCGCTGACGGCGGCCGTCGCCGAGGAACGGGCGAGCCTCGCCGACGCGGCCGCGGCGGTGGAGCTGCAGGTGCACTGGAGCGAGAAGCGGCGCCGCGATCACCGAAGGGCGCTCGCCACCTATGCCGAGGTGCTGGAGCCCGGCCGCCCGCCGGAGGCGATCGCCGCGTCCGAAGCCGCGGTGGCGAAGCGGCTGGGGGGCGTGCCGGCGACGCGCTTCGGCGTCACCAAGCGCACCTTCGACAACCTGCGCGGCCGCCTGCTCGCGGCGGTGCGGCTGGTCGATCTCCACGCCCGTCGGCGGCTGAAGATGACGTCGATCCCGAGCTGCTGGCGCGAACCGCTCGAGGCGCTCTCGCCGCCCTGGCGCCGGGCGCTGTGGCCGCTCGTCACGCATGCGGTCTTCCGCGGGCTCACGCCCGCGGAGGTCGACGCCGCAACGCTCGACGCGCTCGAAGCCGCGCTGGCGCGGCGGGGCGATGCCCAGCCGCGTTTGCGCGTGCAGCGCGTCGTCTACGCCTGCGAGCGCCTGCCCACGGGCTACGACACGCTGGCCGCCCTGCCGCGCCGCTACAGCCCGCGCGCGGCCTCGCCGCTGGGCTGGGAAGAGCTGCCACAGGCGTTTCGCCACAGCTGGGAGCGGTGGTGCGGCGACGAGCTCGCGCGGCTGCGCGCGGTGGCGCCGAGCCGGGAGGAGCCGGACTACGCCGATCTGTTCGAGGATGGTGAGCAGCTGTTCGCGCACCTCTTCGACGGCGGTGGCGACGTCGAGGGCACGGGGCTCGACGACGCGCCGAGCCGCTTTCGCGCGGCCGTGACCTACGCCGCCAAGGCCGACGCCGCGCCCGAGCGGCTCACCGATTTCCGCGAGGTGCTGACGCCGCGTCATCAACAGAACGCCGTCGCCGCCGTGCTCGCCCGCCAGCAACGCCGGCGCGCGCCGCACGAGCCGCGGGTCGAGAAGCGCAACAATTATGCGTGGTCGGTCGCGGGCGCGCTCTATCAGCTCGCGAAGTGGCACGGGGTGGACGAGCAGGATCTCGCCGACATGCGGCTGGTCGTCCTCGACGTCGACCCCAAGGTCGCCAAGCTCCGGCGCGACCCCGCGACCGGCCGGACCCGGGCGGTGTACCGCCGCGGCGCCTCGATCATGGGCGAGCGGCATCGCCGCCAGCTGGAGGCCATCGTCGACAACGACGCTGCCTTCGCGGCCTGGGTCGAGGCGCCCGATCGCCTCTGGGTCCCGGTCGAACACGCCATCGCGCGCGGACGCGTGACCGTGCGGCTGGCCTACGACGCCCTCGTCGCCTGCGCGCACGAGTACATCCGCTCGGCGCCGACGCGGTTGGAGAATTTCGCCGAGCTTCGGGTCTCGGGACCGCGGCAGAACCTCCGGCTGACGGCGCCGGCGGAAGTGTTCCTGCACCGCGCCGAGCTCAAATACGGCAGCGACGACATGGTGATCCCGCTGACGGGTCCCGCGCGGGCGAAGCTCGAGGCGTTCGTTCGCCACTGCCGCCCGGCGCTGCTCCGCCATGTCGGGGCATCGCCCGACAACCCGTGGCTGGTCCCCGCCGGCGGCGATGGGGCGAAGCTCGTCCGTTCGGTCGGCGCGCTGTTCAAGGCGCGCAATCGGAGACTCGGCTTCGAGCTCGGCTTTCACGTCGGTCGCCACCTCGGCGCTTGGGTTCTGCTCGAAGCCGGCGAGGACCTCGCCTTCGTCTCGGCGATCCTCGGTCATCGCAGCGTCGAGACGACGCGTCGGTACTACGCGTTGCTGGACCGCAAGCGGGACCTGAAGCGCTACCAGGCCCTGCTCGGGGCGCAGGTCCGGCGGCGGGGAGCGCGCCGATGAACGAGGAGATCGAGCGGGAATGCGCGGCCTGGCCGGCGGACCAGGCGGCGCGGTGGCGCGCCGCGTTCGCGCGGCCGGGCGGCTGGTCGCCGCGGACCCGGCGCGGCTGCGCGCGCAGCTGGAGCCGGTATCTGGAGCACTGCCGGGCCGAGGGGCTGCCGGAGCGGCTCTCCCGAGCCGGGGTGGCGGGCTTCGCGCGGGCGGCGTCGGCGCGCGGCGTCAAGCTCAACACGTTCCATACGATCAGCCGCCAGCTCCACGCCGTCGCGCGCATCGTCGAACCAACGAGCGACATGCTCGCTTGGCTCGCCGCGAAGAACGCGGCGCTCGCCAAGCGCGAGCGCCAAGTCGTTCGCCGCAAGCATGGCGTCCTGGCGCGCGCGCCGTCGGCCGATCGGCTCTACGCGCGCGCGCTCGATCGGCTCGCCGAACTCAACGGCGCGCTAGCGGCATGGGACGGCGCGCCGAGCGCTCTCGACGGCCACACCCGCCGCCGGCTCCGCCGCTATCGCTCGACGCTGGTGCTCGCGCTGGCGCTCGCGTGCCCGGAGCGCCGCGGCGCCCTCGCCGCGCTCGCGGTCGACGACTGCGACCTCGAGCGCGGCGAGTTGCGTTACCGCGCGAGCACGACGAAGACGGGCGAGGCGAACACCCAGCCCTTGCCCGGCGAGCTCGTCGCCGCGCTCGCGGTCTGGCTGGCCTGGCGCGACGCACTCGGCATCCGCCATCGCGGGCTTTGGTTCCGGGTGCAGAGCGGGCGGCTCGGCGCGCCCATCGGCTACGACGTCGTCTATCGCGACATCCGCTCGGCGACCCGCGAACTCGCCGGCGTCGCGCTGTGGCCCCACCTCACCCGCGACCTCGCCGCCGATCTCGCCCGCCGGGCGGCGCCGGCCTCGAGCGCGCTCGCCTCCAGCGTGCTGAACCACCGCGATCCGCGGACGAGCGAGCGTTACGGCAGCCGCGCGCGGCAAACCGAGCGGCTGGTGCGCGCCCAGCGTGCGCTCGCCGACGCGCTCGCTGCACGAACGCGGCGCCGCCGTGGCGCAAGCGCGGCACGCGGCGGCGGCTCGGCGCACGGCAACCGGGATCGGTGAACCGGTGCCGTGAGCACGGGGGGAGCGATGGCGGCGGTCGACCGACGCCGTGCTCAGCGGGCGCGCCCGAACGGCGTGGCGCAGGATCGGGCCCGACCTGACCGGCGGGCGGTCACACGTCTGTCCACTTCGCCCCGGGTCTCGGTCTCGTCGGCGGCGGCCGGCCCACGCATCAACGCGATCACCTCGTCGGTGGACATGGCGAAGTCGCCGCGGCCCGCGAGCGTCTGGACCAGTCGGCGGCCACGGGTCGGACGACCCTCGACCGCCTCGGCCTTCCGGAGCCGAACCTCGACGCCCGGCGTCGTCCCGGCCGTCTCGACGAGGACGAACTCGACATCCGTGCCCGGCATCAGGCCCGCGCGCTCGCGGATGTCCTGCGGGATGGTGACCTGTCCTTTGCTGGTGATCCGCATCGCTTCCTCGATCTTACTCTTTCCAGCAGGAGTCGGGGAGAACCGCTGGGCCGACAAGGCCGTGGTCGACAGGCCGGTGACGCAATGAGCGACCCGCGGGTGGCCGGCGCGCCGTGGCGGACGTTGCCGGCCGAACTCGGCGCCTGGAGCAGCGTCGACGAGCGGTTGGCCGGCTCGCAGGAGAAGGGCGTCCGGCGGCGGCTGATGGACCGTCTCGCCGCCTCAGGCGAGCTCGGGTGACTGACGCTCGATGGGCCAGGGACGGCTTGACGGGCGCCGCCATCGCCCGGGCGACGAGGCGCGATCATAGTAGGGTACGCAACTTACAACTTAATGGAGCAGCGCGACAGCGAACGCGGCTCGGCACGCGACACGGGTGGTCGTCGGCGGCGACCATGCGCCGCCGCGTCCAACCGAGCCCCGTCACCACGCCGAGTCGTCCCCTCGGACGCCGGCCGCCTCATCCGCAGGTTGTACAAGTGCAAGATTTCCCGCGAGATAAGTTATTGCCTCGATGACCGCCGCAGGTTAGCAGAAACCCAGACGTCAGGAAGGTTCTGCACGCTCGCCTATCCAGTTATACGTTTGTAAATAGCTGAGGCGCTCATGTTTATTGATCGTTTGTTGGCGCGACTGCCGTTCAGTCGCGGTTTCATTATTGTTGCGCATGATTCGATCGTCATCACCGCCGCTTTCCCGGTCGCCATGCTGCTCCGTGATCATCATGCGCTGGCGGCGAGTCAAGTTGGCGCCGCCACCCCGATGATGGCCTTGTTACTTTTTTTGTCGGTACTGCTCGCGCTGTTGACCGGCCCGCATCGCCCACTCTGGCGTGACCTCACCGCCACCGAGATTTTGCAACTCGCGCGGTATGTGCTGGTGGTGGTGTTCGCGTTCTACGTCGGCCACTTTCTCGTCGACCGGCTCGTCGCGGTGCCACCATCGGTCCCCTTCATTCACTTCCTCACCGCGATGTTCGGCCTGTTGAGCAGTCGACTGGTCTACGGCGTGCTGCGCGCTCGCGCCAGCGCCTTTGCGGCGCGCGGGGTGGCCCGCGAGGGGGTTTTACTCATCGGCTCGGGGGACGGGGCGTCGTTGCTCGTCCACGTCCTGCGGCGCGCGCGCGACCGCACCTGCGACGTCGTCGGGATTCTCTGCGACGAGGTCGACCGCGATCGTCGCCTCGCCGGGGTCCCCGTCCTCGGCGGGCTCGACGATTTCGAGGCGACGCTCGCCCGGCTACGGGTCCAGGGCATCGAGCTCACGCGGTTGGTCGTCACCCGCCCCCACCACGAGCTCGGCCAGCAAGCGCTGTACCGCCTGATGCAGCGCGCGGCGGACCTGCGCGTCGAGGTGAGCCAGCTACCGGACCTCGTCGACTTGACGGAGGCCTCGGGCATGACCGAGGGAAGCGGCGAGGTCATCGCCGACGACGGCGCCAGGCCGATCTATCGGGCACTGAAGCGTGGCTTCGACATCGCCGTCGCGACTGTCGTCCTGATCGCCCTGAGCCCGCTCTTCGCGGTCATCGCCGCCGCCGTGGCCTGGGGCATCCAGCGGCCGGTGATCTTCGTTCAGGTACGGCCCGGTCGCGGCCGGCGGCCCTTTCGGCTCTACAAGTTTCGGACGATGCGCGATCCTGTCGACGCGCGCGGCCGCGCGCTCGACGACGCGGCGCGAACCCCGCTGGTCGGCCGCGTGCTGCGGCGCGTCCGGCTCGACGAGCTGCCGCAGTTCTGGAACGTCCTCATCGGCGACATGGCCGTGATCGGGCCGCGCCCCCTGCTCGCCCGCGACCTCGAGGCGATGACCGATCGGATCGACGTGCGCTGCGCCGTGCGTCCCGGGATCACCGGCTGGGCGCAGGTCAACGGCGGCCATCAGCTGACCGCCGAAGAGAAGATCATGCTCGACCTCTGGTACGCACGGCACGCCGGTCCGCTGGTGGACCTCGCGATCATCTTGCGTACGGTGGGGATGATGATTCGCGGCGAGCGCCGCTCGCCCGAAGCCATCGACGTCGCTCGGGTGACGGGCTCGGCAGTGGAGGCGGGAGCGGATTGAGCGCATCCATGGCAGTTGTCTTTGCGGGCCGTGGCGCCCGCGTGCAGGGCTAGGGGCGCATGGCGGCGTCCTTTGAGCTCGACGGCAAGCGGGTCTGGGTCGCCGGGCATCGCGGCATGGTCGGCAGCGCGCTCGTGCGCCGGCTCGCGCACGAGGAGTGCGAGGTCGTGACCGTTGCGCGCGAGGTCGTCGACCTGCGCGATGCCGCCGCCGTAGAGGCCTGGATGGCGGCCGAGCGCCCCGACGCCGTGCTGCTCGCCGCCGCCAAGGTCGGCGGCATTCTCGCCAACGCGCGCGCGCCGGCGGACTTTCTCTACGACAACCTGGCGATCGCCCAGAACGTGATCCACGGCGCCTGGAAAACGGGTGTCGCGAAGCTCGTGTTCTTGGGCTCGTCCTGCATCTACCCCAAAAACGCGGCGCAGCCGATCAGCGAGGACGCGCTGCTGACCGGGCCGCTGGAGCCGACCAACCAGGCCTACGCGATCGCCAAGATCACCGGCGTCGAGCTGTGCCGCGCCTATCGCCAACAGCACGGCTGCGATTTCGTCGCGGCGATGCCGACCAATCTGTACGGACCCGGCGACAATTTCGATCTCGAGTCGTCGCACGTCCTGCCGGCGCTGCTGCGCAAGGCGCACGAAGCCAAGCGCACGGGCGCCAGCGCGATGACCGTGTGGGGCAGCGGCACCCCCCGCCGCGAGTTCCTCCACGTCGACGACTGCGCCGACGCGATCGTCTTCGTGCTCCGGCACTACTCCGACGCGACGCCGATCAACATCGGCTGCGGCGAGGATATCAGCATTCGCGAGCTCGCCGAGCTGGTGATGGAGGCGGTCGGCTACACCGGCGGGATCGTGCAGGACACGAGCAAGCCCGACGGGACGCCGCGCAAGCTGCTCGACGTCGGCCGCCTGCGCGCGCTCGGCTGGCGGCCGCGCATCGGGCTGCGCGAGGGGATCGCCGCCGTTTACGCGACGGCGCCGTTCCGGCAGGACGACAGCGAAGCGGCGCTCGGCCGATGAACGATCGCTCGCTGCACTCGAGCGCGCCGCGCGATCGGGCGCCGAAGCGCGCGCTCGTCACGGGCGTGACCGGTCAGGACGGCGCGTTTCTCTGCGAGCTCTTGCTGGCGAAGGGTTACGAGGTCCACGGCATCAAGCGCCGCTCGTCCTCGTTCAACACGGGCCGGGTCGACCATCTCTATCAGGACCCGCACGACCCGGACCTCCGCTTCCGGCTGCACTACGGCGACATGACCGACGCGACCAACCTCATCCGCATCGTCCAGGAGGTACAGCCGCACGAGATCTACAACCTCGCGGCGCAGTCGCACGTCCAGGTGAGCTTCGAGACCCCGGAATACACGGCGAACGCCGACGCCCTCGGCACGCTGCGGCTGCTCGAGGCCGTGCGCATCCTCGGACTCGAGCGCCATGCGCGCTTCTACCAGGCCTCCACCTCGGAGCTCTACGGTCGGGTGCGTGCGGTGCCCCAGGACGAGACGACCCCGTTCTACCCGCGCTCACCCTATGCCGTGGCCAAGCTCTACGCCTATTGGGCCGTCGTGAACTACCGTGAGGCGTACGGCTTGCACGCCTCCAACGGCATCCTCTTCAATCACGAGAGTCCGTTGCGCGGCGAGACGTTCGTCACCCGCAAGATCACCCGCGCCGTCGCGGCGATCGAGCGGGGCCTGCAGGACCGGCTCTACCTCGGCAACTTGGACGCCCGCCGCGACTGGGGCCACGCCCGTGACTACGTGCGCGGCATGTGGCTGATGCTGCAGGAGCCCGAGCCCGACGACTACGTGCTGGCGACGGGCGAGACGCACAGCGTGCGGCGCTTCGTCGAGCTGGCCTTCGCCGAGGTCGACCGCGAGATCGTCTGGCGCGGCCGAGGCGTGGACGAGGTCGGCCTCGACCGCCGCACCGGCGCCGTCCTGATCGAGATCGACCCCCGCTATTTCCGTCCGACCGAGGTGGACCTTCTCGTCGGCGACGCCACGAAGGCGCGTCGCCGGCTCGGTTGGCACCATGAGGTCACGCTCGAGGCCCTGGTGCGCGAGATGGTGGCGGCGGACCTCGCCGCACTCGGCGCCGACGCCCTGGCGGCGGGACCGGCGGGCCACGTCCATGCGTGAGGTTGTGACGCCTGCGGCGCCGCGGTGGACGACGGCGGCGCTGGCGCCGGGCGAGCGCTGGTTCGTCGTGCGCAGCGCCCCGCGCAAGGAGCTCTACGCCGCGCAGAATCTGGCCAATCAGGGCTTTCGGCCGTTCTTGCCGCGGCTCGAGCGCACCGTCCGCCACGCGCGGCGGACGCGCACCGTGCACGCGGCGCTGTTTCCCCGCTATCTCTTCGTCGCACTCGATCTCGAGCGCCAGCGCTGGCGCTCGATCTTCGGCACCTTCGGCGTCAGCGGGCTGGTCATGGACGGCGAGCGGCCGCGCCCGGTGCCGGCGGGCGTCGTCGAGGAGCTCGCCGCGGCGGCGGATGCGGCCGGCGCGATCGGTTTCGCGCACACCCTGCGCGTGGGCGACCACGTGCGCTTCCTCAAGGGTCCGTTCGCCGAGATGATCGGCCGGCTGGTCGAGATGGACGAGCGCGGCCGGGTCCGCGTGCTTTTGGAGATCCTGGGCGGCGAGCGCGTGGTCGCGGCCACGCCCGACGCCCTCGTGCCGACCCGCCGCTGAGGCGCCGCCGGCACGGAAGTCGCGGGTCCTTGGGACCCCATTCGCGCGCGGGTGACGGCGTTTCACCCGGCGTGCGGTAGCATGCGAAAGCGCCGGGCGCCCGATGCGGATCGTCATCGTCAATCGCTTCTTCTGGCCGGACCATTCGGCGACGAGCCAGCTCGCGACCGACCTCGCCGAGCATCTCGCGGCGTCGGGCCACGAGGCCGTGGCGCTCGCGAGCCGGCAGCGCTACGACGATCCGGCGTCGCCGCTGCCCGGCGTCGAGGAGCACGCGGGCGTGACGATCCGGCGCCTGCGGACCACGCGCTGGGGCCGCTACTGGCTGCCCGGCCGGGCGCTCGACTACGCGACCTTCTACGTTTCCTGCGCGCTGGCGCTGCTGCGCCACGCGCACGCCGGCAGTGTGATCCTGGCGAAGACCGACCCGCCGCTGATCTCCGTCGTCGGCGCCGCGGTGGCGCGTGTCCGCGGCGCGCGGCTGGTGACCTGGCAGCAGGACGTCTTTCCGGAGGTGGCGGCGGCGCTGGGCATGCGTTGGGCCGCCGGGCCGATCGGCAGGATATTGCGGGGGCTTCGCAACCGCTCGCTCCGCGCCGCCACCTTGAACGTCGCGCTCAACGAGCGCATGGCCGAGCATCTGGCGGGCGAAGGCGTGCCGGCCGAGCGCATCTCCGTGATCGCGAACTGGTGCGACGAGGGCATCCAATCGGTGGCGCCCGACGCCAACCCGCTGCGCCGGGAGTGGGGCCTCGAGGGCCGCTTCGTCATCGGCTATTCGGGCAATCTCGGCCGCGCCCACCTGTCGGACGCCGTCGCCGAGCTGGTCCGCCGCACCTGGGATCTGCCGAACGTCGCCTGGGTGTTCATCGGCGGCGGGCCCCGCCTCGATCGCGTCCGCGACGTCGTCGCGCAGAGCGGCGCCACCAACGTCCAATTCCGCCCCTACCAGCCGCGCGAGCGGCTGAGCTGGAGCCTGTCGCTGCCCGACCTCCACCTCGTCAGCCTCGACCCGGCCTGCGAGGGCCTCATCATGCCCTCCAAGCTTTACGGCATCCTCGCCGCCGGGCGCCCGACGGCGTTCCTGGGCGACGGCGACGGCGCGGTGGCGCGGACCGTAAGGGCGGCGGGCGTCGGTTTGGTCCTCGAGGCCGCGGCACCCGGGCGCTGGCGGGACGAACTCGCGGCCTGGCAGCTCGATCACGCCGCGGCGCAAGGAAGCGGTGCCCGCGCGCGCGCGCTGCATCGCAGCGATCACAACAAGGCCGCCAGCTTGAACGCGTGGCAGGCGAGGCTGGCGATGACACTCGAATGGCCGACGGCGGCGCCGGATCGCAGGCCTGGCGAGCCGGAGGCACGCCGACGGCCGAGCGCTGCCAAAGCGACGCGGGTCGGCACGACCGGCCCTCGGGTGTGAGGGTGATGCGACGCCGGTGGGCGTTGGTGACGGGTGCTGTGCTGATCCGTGCCGCGAGCGTCGGGGTGGCGAGCGGAGCGCGCGTTGCGGGCTCGGCCTCGGCGATCCGCCGCTCTCGGTCGAGGATGCCGAGATTGACGACCTGTTCGCGCCCGGGACCTACCGCCGCTTGGGCAAGACCCTTGGCGACAACGGCGGCCAGACGCGGTCCGACGAGCCCTCCGAGGCGGATCTCGCTGCGCCACGCGTGCTCGTCATGGCGGGCAGCGTCATCAACGGCGGCGTGCTCGGCGGCACCGGTTCGCGATCGCCCGCACCGGCGACGTCAATCAACGCGCTACGCTGACACGGCGGTGCGATCGGGGCGTTTCGTGGAGTGGGTTCAATCGCGGCGCGGCATGCCGACTTGCGCACCGGCGCGATCGCTCTCCGCGACTTTCGACCATTCAACGATCTTTGCGGGCGTTACACCAAATGTTGCTGAACACCGTTATCTGATCCTCATGCGTCGGTTTGTCCAAGTATTTTATAAACTGCATCTGCACAAGCATCAGTTAGCTTCGGCAAGATCGCCGCTTTGGCGAACAGGCTAATCGACGTCGCGCAACGCCGCTCGTATTTTTTCTTCTGCAGCCAAAAGGAGTGCAGTCGGAGATGCGTCCGAAGAGCTCGAAACGCGTTCTCGTCACCGGCGGCGCCGGCTTTCTCGGCAGCCATCTCTGCGAGCGGTTGGTCGCGCGCGGTGACGAGGTCCTCTGCGTCGACAACTTCTACACCGGACGGCGGCGGACCGTCGCGCACCTGCTCGATCATCCGAACTTCGAGCTGATGCGCCACGACATCACCTTTCCGCTCTACGTCGAGGTCGACGAAATCTACAACTTGGCGTGTCCGGCCTCACCGGTGCACTATCAGTTTGATCCGGTGCAAACGACCAAGGTGAGCGTGCACGGAACCATCAATGTCCTGGGGCTCGCCAAGCGGACCAAGGCCAAGCTGCTGCAGGCGTCGACCAGCGAGGTCTACGGCGATCCGACGGTCCACCCGCAGACGGAAGACTACTGGGGCAACGTCAACCCGATCGGGCCGCGCGCGTGTTACGACGAGGGCAAGCGCTGCGCGGAGACGCTGTGCTTCGACTACCATCGCCAGCACGGCGTGGCGATCAAGGTGGCGCGCATCTTCAACACCTATGGCCCGCGCATGCACCCGGACGACGGCCGGGTGGTCTCCAACTTCGTCGTCCAGGCGCTGATGGGCGAGCCCCTCACCCTCTACGGCGACGGCAGCCAGACCCGCGCCTTTTGCTATGTCGACGACCTCGTCGACGGGTTGATCCGGTTGATGGCGAGCCCCGACGACGTGACGGGGCCCATCAACCTCGGCAATCCGGGCGAGTTCACGATCCGCCAGCTTGCCAAGAAGATCCTGGAGCTCACGGCCTCGAGCTCGCCCCTCGTCCACCGCCCGCTTCCCGAAAACGATCCGCTGCAGCGCCGGCCCGACATCAGCCGCGCCCGCACGCTGCTCGGCTGGGAGCCCACGGTCTCGCTTGACCATGGTCTCGAACGTACCGTCGCGTACTTTCGCACGCTGACCGCCCACCCGGCCCCCACCCCGGCGTGAGCGAGCGCGAGAGCGGGGAGGCGTGACCCTTTGCCGTTGATCGAGGAACCGATGTCGGTGGAGACCGACACGCATCGTCGCGACGCCGAAAGCGGCAAGACCTGCAGGTTGCGTCCGATCGAGCACCTGAGGCTCGCGGATTATCGACGACCGCAGATCCGTCACAATCGGGGGCCCGGCTGGCGCGCGACTTGGTACCTCGTCAACGCCCTCGTGTTCCAAGGCGCGCTCCTCGGTCTCTTGCCGTCCCGTGCGAAAGCCTGGCTGCTGCGGCGCTTCGGTGCGCGCGTCGGCCGCGGGCTGGTCTGCAAGCCGCGCGTCAACATCAAATACCCGTGGTTTCTCGAGATTGGCGACCACGTCTGGTTGGGCGAAGGCGTGTGGATCGACAACCACTGCCGCGTCGCGATCGGCTCGAACGTCTGCATCAGTCAGGGGTGCTATCTCGGCACCGGCAACCACGACTGGAGGGACCCGCAATTCACCTTCTTCTGCCGGCCGATCACGATCGGCGACGGGGTTTGGCTGACGGCGTTCCAAAAGCTCCACCCCGGCACCGACGTGCCCGCGCACCACGCGGTAATCGGTGGGTGACATGCGGAGGCGTTGGCGACGGCTCGGTTTCGCCCTCGCCGGGATTGGCGCAGTGGGCTTGACCGCAGCAGAATTGGTAACTCGCGTCGCGTTGGGGCTCGGTGACCCGCCGTTGACGGTCACCGACCCCGACATCGAGTACCTGTTCGCGCCAGGTGTTTATCACCGCTTCGGCAATGACGTGCGATATAACCGCTATCACATGCGCGCGGAGGCGCCACCGCCTGCGACCGATCCCGGCCTCCGCGTCCTGGCGCTTGGCGACAGCGTGATCAACGGCGGGGCGTTGACGGACCAGTCCGATCTCGCGACGGCGCGGCTGCAACGGCGCCTCCGCGACGCGACAGGCAAGGGTTGGGTCGGCAACGTTTCCGCCGGTTCGTGGGGGCCGGCGAACCTGCTCGCGTACACCGAGCGGTTCGGTTGGTTCGACGCCGACATCGTCATCATCGTGCTGAGCACCCACGACTTGACGGATCTGCCGACATTCCGCCCGACTCTCGGGGCCGATTTCCCCACGAGGCCACCGGTTCTGGCCCTGGAGGAGGCGGTCGTTCGTTACCTGCCACGGTACATGCCCTCGCTCGACGGCTGGCTCGCGTCGCCGCCTGGCGAGCCGACCGTGACGTACGATGACCCACGCACCGCCGGAACAGCCGCCCTGAAGGCCCTCGTCGAGCGCGCGACCGATGCCGTCGACGAGGTCGTCGTGATCCTGCATCCGACACGCGTCGAGATGATGGGCGAAGCCGACGCGGAGGCGCGGCGCCAGCGGCGCGCCATCGCCGATGTCGTCGAGCGCCTTGGTGTACCTGCGTTGCGGCTCGAGCGTCGATACCCGCGCCGAGCCGATCTCTACCGCGACAGCATCCACCTGAACGACGCGGGCCAGGACGCCTATGTGGCAATGTTCGCCTGCATTGTCGAACGAACGGGAATGAGCGAGAACCCGCGACGCTGCGAGAACCGTCGATGACGTCGCCTTCCCTTCGGTCCGTCATGCGACAAGATGGACGGTGCCAGTCAAGACGATGCGGACACCGATCCGATCGCGATGTTACTGATCGATCTTTGACTGTGAACTCATCGTTCGAATGACGTTCTGGAACTCGTGTAGTCGCACGCTCGTCATCTCGGGGCGCGCCGACGGGCCGCCTCCGGGGAGGGACGATGGGGCGACCGCCGGTTGGACCCGACGAGCTCTCTTTGAAGCCGCTACGGCGCTCGGTACCGGTCTCGCGGCTCATGCGGCGCGCGCAGAACCGGCAACCATCCGTGCTAAGGCTATCGATCGCGGCCGTCCTTTTGACGACGGTACCTTCTTCGACGACGGCTTCGGCTGGGTTGACTGATGTGCGGCTACTTACCGCGAACTCTGTTCGACGAAGCAGAATAATTTACCGTAACATTTATATCTCGTAAAAGCGCAGGAGATACTTCTGTGCAGATAAAGCATGAAATAGAAACATCGTGGTAAGAGGCGCATCCCTTCGAGACCGCCTGTCCGACAGCATCTGGGAGCGGGCGGATAATGCGACGTGGCGGCGCGGCGACTGGGCCGCTGGCGGGGTGGTCACTTGGGAATTGGGTCGCGAACCGGCGGTGGCAGGGCAGCGGCGCGCCCATCTGCGCCGCTATCTCGACGCGTACGTCTTCCGCTTCAACGGGCGACGCCACACCCGCGCCGCCTTCGACGGCCTGGTCGGTCTCGCCAAGCGGCTGCCACCGGCCACCGATCGCGACATCGTCGATCCGCAGGTCTGACGGCGGGGGCGCGCCGCCGATCCACACCGCGGTGCCGGCCCGCCCCACCGGTTCGCCGCGGCCACATCCCCGCCTGGCCTCACCCCGCCGGCCCGCCGACCGTCGCTCGCCCGCGCCGCCCAGCAGCCCGCTCCCACAACATGTTGGGCAAGCGGACGCAAAGGGATGAGCCTCTCTGGTGATATACATGGCATTGTAGAGCCAAAGTATTTTGTGCTTTTTGACATTTTTGGCTTTACACAGCGTCCTTACGAGCGCGCACGCCACCAAATTGATGCTGGCTACGCTCGACAAGACCTGCCCTTGCGAGCGAAACAGTGGCGCTGAGCCGCGGTAACGCTCCGGTTCATCCGCTCGTTCGGTTCCCACGGATTACAAGATTGGCCGACATCGCCGTCGTCACCAACGCGCCGGCTTCGGGGCAGCGGAGCATGCTCGGCTATGGCGCGCTCGTGCTCGACGCGGCGCGGCGGAGCGGTGCCGGCGTCACCGAGTGGCGCGGGGTCTCCGCCTTGAGCGCGCGGCTCGCGGGCCGCACCGGCCCGCGCGTCGGCAAGCTCACGGGCGACGTCGAGCGCTTCGGCCTGACGCCGCTGCGACTCGCCGGGCGCCGCGCGGACATCGTGCACGTCGTCGACCCCGGCAACGCGATCTATCTGGACGTGGTGCGGGCGCGCCGCACGGTGGTCACCGTCCACGACATGATCCCCTATCTGGCGGCGGCGGGCCGTCTCGACGGCTTCCGCCCGAGCCGCGCCGGGCGGCGCCTGATGCGCGCGATCCTCACCCGGCTCGGCCGCGCCGACCGGGTGGTCGCCGTCTCCGAGGCCACCCGCCGCGACGTGCTGGCCCTCGCCGAGCCCGCGCCCGAGCGGGTGGTCACGATCCCCAACGCGGTGTTCCAGGACCTCGCGCCGGCCGACCCCGCCGCCTGCCGCGCGCTGCGCTGCCGCCTCGGTCTCGATGCCGGGGCCAGGGTCGTGCTGCACATCGGACGCAACTTCTACAAGAACCACGCGATGGTCCTGGAGGTGTTCGCTCGCCTCGCGCGCCACCGGTCCGACCTGGTGCTGGTCTTCGTCATGCCGCGAACCGCCGCCCTCGACGCCGCGATCCGCCGCCACGGGCTGGAGGCGCGCGTGCGCGTCGTGCCCTACGTCGCCGACGGCGACATGGCAGCGCTCTACACCACCGCGCGCCTTTTGCTCTTCCCCTCCCTTTACGAGGGGTTCGGCTATCCCGTCCTCGAAGCGCAGCTTTGCGACACGCCGGTCGTCTGCTCCAACGGTGGTGCGTTGGCGGACGTGGCGGGCGACGGTGCGCGCGTGTTCGAGCCCGAGGACGCCGCCGGCATGGCCGCGGCGGCGGCGGAACTCCTCGACGACCCCGGCGCCGCCGCCGCGCTCGTCGCCCGCGGCCGCGCCAACGCCGCCCGCTTCGACCGCGCCACCTGGTTCGCGCAGCATGAGGCGCTGTGGCGCGATCTGGGGCTGACGTCGGCGGCGGAACATGGCACGCAGCGCCCCGCGGCGTGAGCCGGCGCTGACCGCAATCTCCACCTTGGCGAAAGCGAGCCCTTGCTGACCACCTACCGCCGCCTCCTCGACCTCCTCGACGCCAACGAACGTCGCCGCTTCGCCATGCTGCTCGGGCTCATCCTGCTGATGGGCCTCGTCAACATGGCGGGCGTCGCCTCGATCATGCCGTTCCTGGCGGTGCTGGCGAACCCCGAGGTGGTGCAACAGCAGTCCCTCCTGGCGGCGGTCTACGACGGCCTCGGCTTCACCGACACGCACGACTTCTTGATCCTGCTCGGGGTGGCGACCTTCGTCTTCATCGTCTTCGCCCAGGCGGTGAAGGCGGTGACCACCTACGCCCAGACGCGCTTCGCCACGATGCGCACCTTCACGCTCGCGAGCCGTCTGCTCGAGGGCTATCTCCACCAGCCCTATGTCTGGTTCCTGCATCGCCACAGCGCCGATCTGGGCAAGACCGTGCTCTCCGAGGTGGACCAAGTAATCAACAAGGCGCTGGTCCCGGCCATTCAGCTGCTCGCCCAGAGCGTCGTGGTCGGCTTTTTGCTGCTGCTGCTCGTGCTCATCGACCCGGTCGTGGCCGTCGTCGCCGCCCTCGTCGTCGGCGGCGCCTACGGCCTCGTCTTCGGCGTCGTGCGCGGCTATCTGAGCGAGCTCGGTCGCGAGCGCGTGCGCGCCAACAAGGCGCGCTACGAGGCCGCCCAGGAGGCCATGGGCGGCATCAAGGACGTCAAGCTCCTCGGCCTCGAGGACGGCTATCTCCGGCGCTTCCGCGGCCCGGCCCAGAGCCTCGCGATCTGCCAGGCCAATTCGCAGATCATCAACAGCCTGCCCCGCTTCCTGCTGGAAGCGATCGCCTTCGGCGGCATGCTCGTGCTCGTGCTCGTCCTCCTCGTGCGCGGCGACGGGACGCTCGGGTCGGTGCTGCCCGTCATCGGCGTCTACGCCCTCGCCGGCACGCGGCTGTTGGGCGCGCTGCAGGGCCTCTACCAGGCCGTCGCCGCGCTGCGCTTCGCTGGCCCCGCCCTCGACGCCCTGCACGACGACCTGACGGCGACGCGCCGCACCGAGCGCGCCCACCGCAGCACCGGCGCGCCCCTGGCGCCGACCCGCGACGTCGCGCTCGAGGACGTGACCTACACCTATCCCGGTGCGGAGCGCCCGGCGCTCGCCGGCCTCGACCTCGCCATCGCCGCCAACACCACCGTCGGCATCGTCGGCGCCACCGGCGCCGGCAAGACGACGGCGGTCGACGTCCTCTTGGGCCTCTTGGAGCCGGACGCCGGCCGGCTCGTCGTCGACGGCGAGCCGATCGGGCCCCACAACCGCCGCGCCTGGCAGCGCGCCGTCGGCTACGTGCCGCAGCACATCTTCCTCACCGACGACACCGTCGCCGCCAACATCGCCCTCGGCATCCCGCCCGAGCAGGTCGACATGGCGGCGGTCGAGCGCGCCGCCCGCGTCGCCGAGCTCCACCGCTTCGTCATGGGCGAGCTGCCGCGCGGCTACGCCACCAAGGTCGGCGAGCGCGGCGTGCGCCTCTCCGGCGGGCAGCGCCAGCGCATCGGCATCGCCCGCGCCCTCTACCACGATCCCGCCGTGCTCGTGCTCGACGAGGCCACGAGTGCCCTCGACAACCGCACCGAGCGCGCGGTCATGGACGCGGTCCACAACCTCGCCCACGCCAAGACCATCGTCATGATCGCCCACCGCCTCAGCACCGTCCGCGCCTGCGACCGGATCGTCATGCTCGAGCACGGCCGCTGCGTCGCGGCCGGCACCTACGACGAGCTGGTCGCCCACAACCGCAGCTTCCGCGAACTCGCGCAGGCGGCATCGTGACGTACCAAACCACTATCTCGAATATTGCCTCTCCAGAACCCTCAGGTAGCGCCGACGGCAACGATCGCCCGATGGGTCGCGGGCGGGATGCGGACGGCGTTTTGAAGGACGCGGGCGAAGCCGTGGGCGGGGCTCTTGGCGCGGCGGCGGTTGAAGCGGAAGACGTAGTCGTCGAGGTAGCGTTGCAGGTACTTGGCGCTGACGGCGCCGTGGTGCGTGCCCAAGAGCCATCGCTTGGCGAGGCCGAAGACGAGATGGACGGCGGGCAGGCGCTGGTCGGCCTGGCCCCACGAGCGCGCGAGGCCGATGGCGTGGTGGTCGTAGCCGGCGGCCGCGAAGCCGCCATAGCCGCGCCAGCCGGCGGTGGTGATCGCGCTGCCTTGGGCGACGTTGGCGGTGATGAAGCGCTCGAGGTCCGCGCCCGCCGCCAACGCGACAGTGGCGAGCCGCAGCCGCCCGAGCTCGCGCTTTTTGGTATCGCCCGGCGCGGCCGCGGTGCCGCCGGCGACGACCGTCTTGCCGGCGGCACCGCGGCCGCGTTTGCCGGGCCGGCGGCCGCCGACGTGGGCCTCGTCGGCCGCGACGTCACCCTCCAGTTGGCGAGGGTCGGGGTCGACCAAATACGCCCGACAGTGCGCGTAGGTCCCGAAGCGCGCCAGAAAGCTGGGCAGGTCTCGCGGCAGGTCCTTCACGAGCGCGTCGGCCATGGCGTCCTCCGGCAATGTTCTGCCTTCGTTCGACACGGTGCCCCGCCGGACGCGTCAACCGCGGAAACCCGCCCGACCTGAGGGTTCTGGAGAGGCAGTTACCATTAGCTGGTTTTTTCCGCTCGGACCTCTTTATAGTGCTTCTTGATTGTGCAAAGGTCTTCGGTATAAATTTGAACCAACTTTTTCTTTTCATCTAAGGCTAGCGGATCAAAATACGTACCATTTGCGTATACTGAAACCACGCGGTCAGCTTTTGGAGCTGAGCCCGGATGTGAACGCAGAGCTTCTTCAATTGCTTCGCTTGTCGGTGACGTGTTTAAGCCACGAAAGGGAAGTTTTTCAACATTTTCTAAAGACACTTCAGGCAACAGCAACGCATTCAATGCCGTCTCAACTGAATTGCGGCCATAGCGGGAAAAGGTTATTGCTGAATCTGGGAATACCTTTCGCACCGAGAATAATACGTGAGGCCATCGGTGTTTGAGTTCGAAGAGTTTAGGTTTAATTGCTTCGAAACGCGGTGCGCCCCCTCGGTAAAGGGCCGACATCGCATACACAGATGTCAAGAATCCCGCATAGTCTCGAATAGTCAGATGAATACGCTCTGGTTTCGCCGGAAGAATCCTAGCAAGATTGTGTAAATGTGCTGCGCAATGCGGATAAATCGACTCCCCGTCAATGTACGAGAACGGAATGCCCAGAAACTCTTCATCACTCATTATGAGGATGTGCGCGTTTTTTTGGGCATTCAGTTTGTTAAAATGCTTTCTTGCACCATAAATATGCCGCCACCTTGCGATCCCGCTATTCGCTTTAGCTAGTCGAAGAGATCGTGTCACTAGTCGCAAGCCCATATGGTCTCTTTGCCCTACCCGCCAGGGAGTCAGTATTGCGACGTTGTAAGCTTTTAGACGGTTTACATTGTGGTCAAGCGTTGCCTGCAATGCCGAAGTTCCGGTGCGGTGGGCGCCAATATGCAAGCGTATTGATTTCTGCGCCATTAATGATCTCACCACCCTTCAGTTACCGGTAAACAAGTCACGTATTTTCAACGCTTGTCAATATTTTTTTTGTTATTATGGCGGCCGGCTTTGAGGTATTAGTTGCTGTTTCAGGAGCAATATCATCATGAAGAACCCCATGAGCTGCCCTGACATCTCCGTCATCATACCCTGCTACAACGCCGAGCGGTGGGTCGGGCACGCGATTCAGAGTGTGCTCGACCAGAAGGGCGTAGCGGTCGAGGTCATCGTCATCGACGACGGCTCGACCGACGGCAGCCTCGACGTCATCAAGAGCTTCGGCGACCGCATCCGCTTCGAGACCGGCCCCAACCGCGGCGTTTGCGCGGCGCGCAACCGCGGTATCGCCCTCAGTTGCGCTCCCTACCTCAACTTCCTCGACGCCGACGACTACGTCGAGGGCCACTTCTTTTCCGCTGGCCTCACGGCAATGCGCTCAAATTCGGCCGAATTCGGCGTCGGTCCGAAGAAATATTTGGGGCAGACGGTGCTGGCGACCCGGGTCCCACCGCTAGGGCCCGATTGGTACAAGGTCCTGAAGTGGCTACGGAGCCCGGGGGTAGGAGCACAACAAGACGCAATGATTCTCGCACGGACTTTGGTCGACCGCGCCGGCGGTTGGAATTCGGAACTCGAGCGTGCACAGGATTTGGAATTCGTCGTCCGCTGTCTCACGTACCGACCCAGCGTTGCGACTTGGGAACAAGGAGCAGCAGTCTACCGGCTCGATCATAGCGGGGAACAGCTCCGAAAGCGCGTTGACGACAGATCTTTGGCCTTCTTGATAAAAGCTCACCGTTTAGCACACTCCCACCTTCTCGCCGCGGGGCTCGAGCCCGAAGTTGCCGGCCAGCTCTCTCAGTATGGTGCATACCGGGTAGCGAGGATCGCTGCGCGCAACGGTTCGCGCAAAGCAGCGGTCTCGGCGGAGCGCCTATGGCGCGACGTTGGTGGCCGCAAGCACCCGGGTAGTCGCGCAGGTTCGATGGTAGCGAGACTCTTCGGCCTTTATACCAAGGAACGCTTGGCGCCGTTTGTCCGCCGCATCCGGTTAAGAACTTTTTTTATGAATTGATCTCTGATTTCATCGGACGGGATGCTTTGTTTGCGGACGTCAACCGCATCACGGCTACCAGGATTCCGAGCGGTGCGTGGGGCGCGACCCGGACCGCGCCGCCCGCATGGGCGACGCCGGCCGCGCCCGCGTGCTCGCCCACTTCACCCACGACCACGCCGCCCGCCGCCTGCGCGCGATCATGGGGCTCGAACCATTGGACGACCGCAGCCTATAAAACATGCAAACACGCTCATCCTCAAATGCTTAGCTTGGCCCATGGACTATGAACACGTCGTACTCCAATCAATCCGAACATCGCCCGCCACTCTTCAGCGTCATCATTCCCGTGCGCAACGACACGAGCCATCTACGCTTGACACTTGCCGCCCTCGCCGAGCAATCCCTCGATGAACCCTTTGAAGTTCTTGTCAGCGACAACGGTTCCGACGACGATGTGGCGTCGGCCGTCGCCGATTACCACGCAACACTTGATCTTTACGTGTTCGACGCCGCCGCTGCACACGGCTCCTACGGAGCCAGGAACGTTGCGCTGTCGCAGGCACGGGGCAAATATCTCGCCTTTACCGATGCCGACACCGTCCCCACACGCGAATGGTTACTTGAATTACAGAGGGTTTTTCAGCGCGAAGGCGACGACGTCCTGTTGGGTGGTCATGTCGAGCACTTATGGAGGAATAAAACACCGCAGATTACAGAAATTGTCGACGCGCAGCGCCATTTGAAACAAAAAACATATGTTAATCATGTGGGATTTGCCGCCACGGCCAACATGGCGATCGCTCGCGACCACGCGAGGCGGCTTGGCGGCTTCGACGAGAATTTTCGTTCCGGTGGCGATTTACTCTTGGGTGCACGCGCTCGTGCCGCCGGGCTCCAACTCATTTTTGTGCCGGAGGCCATTGTTAAACATAGAGCTAGGCACACGATTCGGTCTCTCCTCGGAAAAACTGGACGCGTATCCCGCGCGACAAGAGAGCGCTGTACGGCCGGGTTCGATGAAATCGCGGTAAGGGCTGAACTGCGGAAATTCTTTCCACGCGCCGTAAGAACACGGTTGTTTCACCTCGATCCACCGTTTCGCTCACATCTTGATGCAGTTCGTGGGCTGCTGCTACACTGGTTATTGGACGCCTACAGCGCCGCGGTGACGCTTGGCTTGTTAAATGGCGGTGATGATGCTAGACAAATGTCTCGGAATCTTCCTAAAAAATCTTCTAAAGATTATTTTGAAAGAGAATTTGACGCTTGAGCTAACTGGTTTGTCTTTAGCTTCCGGTACTTTATTGGAACGTCGTGTGTAGCAGGCACGAGATTCATATTATGCTGCGGATAGAAGCCCACGTCACCGTCGTGATCCCCTGCTACAACGCGGAGCGGTGGGTGGGGCGCGCGATCCGAAGCGCGCTCGACCAGGAGGGCGTGGCGGTCGAGGTCATCGTCGTCGACGACGGCTCCACCGACGCCAGCCTCGACGTCATCCGGAGCTTCGGCGACCGCATCCGCTTCGAGACCGGCCCCAACTGCGGCGCCTGCGCCGCCCGCAACCGGGGGCTCGAGATGGCGACGGCTCCTTATGTGATGTTCCTCGACGCTGACGACTATCTGGAGGGGGCGTTTTTGCGGGCCGGCGTCGCCAGGCTACACGAGACCGGCGCCGATCTCGGCTTCGGACCGATGGCGGTGGAACACAACGGCCACCGGCGCTACCGAACACCTCCAATGGTCGACACGCCGAGCCTCATGGTCGAGGCCCTGGTCTGGCGCGGTGGCTTGGTGTTGCCCTGCGCGACGCTCTGGCGGCGGGCGTTCGTGCAGGACATCGGAGCGTGGCGCGAAGGGCTTCGTCGTTACCAGGACTTCGAGCTGGTCTTCCGCGCCATCGCCGCCCACCCCCCCTTCACCTTCTGGAGCGACGGTGTCGGTGTCTACTTTCAACACGAGGGCCCGCGGATCAGCCGCCTGTACGACCCCGCGGCGCTGAGTGAAGTGTTCGACGTCATCCGGCTGACGAAGGTATATTGGCGGACGGCGGGTGTCAGCGCGCAGGCCGCCGATTTCTACGCGCGACAACTCGCGTACTCCTTGTACCGGCAGGCCGCGCGCACCGAGAATCGACAAGGATATGAACTGGCGTTCTCGGAATGGCGTCGACTGGGCGGGCGTTGGCATGGCGGGTCTTTCACGCATTTCGCTAGCGCGACGCTGCTCGGGCTTTGGACCAAGGAAAAGCTGGCGCTCGCGATCCGTCGGCTTCCCGCCCGTCTCTTCGCTAGAAGACGAGCTTGATGCTCCCGTCGAGGATAACGGTAAAAAGCAATCCCTAGAAGCTCGATACCGCATACTCTTATCGGACAAACCGTCTTTCGAAATCGCTTCGATCGATCGAAGCAATCCTGGAAGCTCGAGACGCAAGCTTCGTTTTTTGAATGATAGCGTAATAAATGGCTTAAATAGCCCATGCGCCGAAAATTGTGCTTGATCACCTCTACGTAAAATCGGTTGGAGAGCGGATTGCCCGATTCACCGCCTAATTACAGCGTCGCCACGCTTTGCGAGGGCGACTACGACCTTGGCGTTGCCGCAATGATCAACTCTCTTTGCCGAATCGGTTATTCGGGCAAGGTAGTCGTTGGGTATCGCGGCAGGCGCCCCCGTTTGCCCGGCGAATTGGAATACCGTCATGGTTCAATCAATTCAAATATACAGGTTGAGTGCGTTTTGATTGATTGGCAATGGCACTTGGGAAACTTTAAAGCGCGTTTTATGATTGACCAAATTGAGCGCGATGACTCTCCTTGTGACGGGATCATTTATGTCGACCCCGACATAGTTTTTCGAGCTTCGTGGGCCTTCTTTGTAGATTGGGTCCTGTCGGGCGTTGCGGTTTGCAGCGACCCAAAGTACTTCCGGATGTCGATTAATGATCCAAAGCGAAAAAAATGGCAAAATTTGTGCTTGCAAATGAATTTCGCATTTAGAGAAATGTCTGGCTACGTGAATTCTGGTTTTGTCGGCGTTGATCGAAGATACGCGGCCATTTTACATGCGTGGATGGCACTTGATGCCCAATTATTCGAATCTGGGCAACATGACCGCGATATTTTGGTCAGCAGGGAAGTGGGCGCTCCGTTTGAGTACGCGGACCAGGACGTGCTGAATATGGCGTTACATACGGTGGACGTTCCGGTCACGCTTGCGGGGCTGGAGGGCATGGGGTTCGACGGAAGCGGAAGCTACTACATGTCGCACGCCTTCGGTCGGCGTAAGCCGTGGCGCGGTGGGTTCATCCGGGACGCGCTGCGCCATGGCTTTCGGCCGTCGCGCGCGGCCAGAGATTTTTGGGAGCACGCAGACCAGCCGATCGCGGTGTTTCCGAAACGGCGTATACGGTTGATGAAAGCGGAGATAAAAACCGCTGTGGTTCTAAGTCGATTGCTGAGCTGAGTCTTGACCCTGCGACGTCCGCGCTGGTGGATGAAGGTCGCGTTGCCGTTCGCGCTGGCGTCCATGCCTTCCTTTGCCCGGCCTCGGAGCGTCGATCTTTGACGGTGGTCGGCCAGATCGTGCCAGCGCTGCCGCCCGCGGTCGGCGGCCTCGGGGATTATGCCCTCGGTCTCGCTCTGGAACTGCGCGCGCGGTGTGTCGCCAGCCGCTTCCTCACCGGCGCGCGGGGTTGCGGAGCCGTCTCGGGCGTCGCGGGGGATCGCCTCGATCGGCGCAATGGGCGAGCGCTGGCCGTCATGCTCGCCGGCAACGACACCGTCCTCGCCCACGTCTCCGGCTACGGCTACGCGCGCTGGGGGTTGTGTTTCTGGCTCGCGGACGGGCTCGCGCGTTGGCGGGGTGAGGGCGCCGGGCGGCGGCTCGTCACCGTGTTTCACGAGCTCTACGCGACCGGGCCGGTGTGGCGCACGAGCTTTTGGACCTCGCCGGCGCAGCGCCGGATCGCGCGGCGCATCGCGGCGGCGAGCGACGCGATGATCGCCACCTCGCCCCAGGGCGCCGCGCGGCTGCGGGCGTGGGAGCCCAACAAGCGCGTCGCGATGGTGCCGGTGTTCTCGAACGTGGGCGAGCTGGCCTCGCCGCCGCCGCTGGCGGCGCGGGCGCCGGTCGCCGTCGTCTTCGGTGGTGGCCACCGCGCACGCACCTGGCACGCCGTCGCGGCCGAGGCCGACGCGGTCGGCGCCGCGCTGCGGGCGCTGGGGGTCGAGCGCGTGGTCGACATCGGGCCGCCGGTTTCCGGCGTGCCGGACGCGCTCGCGGGGCTGCCGGTCGCGCCGCTGGGGCCGCTTCCCGCCGCCGAGGTCTCCGCGCAGCTCGCCGACGCGCGCGCGGGGCTAGTCGACTACCCGCTGCACGTCCTCACCAAGTCCGGCATCGTCGCGGCCTATCTGGCGCACGGGACCTTGTGCGTGAACACCTCGCGCGTGGGCGAGCTGCCGGCGGATCTGGCCGAAGGCCGCGAGTTCCTGCACCCGGCCCGCCTCGCGGGCGGGGGAGTAGACGGCGAGGCGGTCGCGGCGGCCGGCCACCGCTGGTACCGCGGCCACGACGTGGCGGCCACCTCGGTTTACCCCGCAAAGAGCTGGTGGCTAAGGCCTTTGCTCGGCGCACCGTCAATCGTTCTCTGGGCTAAGCCATGACTGTGGTTACAGGCGTGTCGGTCTGTATTCCGACGCACCGGCGACCGGACCTGCTGGTTCAGTGCGTCCGCAGCGCCTTTCGCAGCGCATGCCGCCCCTTGGAGGTGGTCGTATCGGACGATGCGCCCGGCGCGGGCGCGCGCGAGGCTCTCGCTGCGGTGGTTGTTCCACGGGGCATCACGCTTCGTTACGTGGAAAATCTGTCGGCACCCGGACAAGCCGGGAACGTCATGAACGCGTTCCGAGCCGCGACGATGGATCACGTTGTTCTGATGCACGACGATGATCTGTTCGTTGAAGGCGGCATCGATGCTCTCGTGGATGCATGGAACGCCCAAAGAGACGAAGTCGATGCGGTATACGGTTTTCAGTATGTCGCCGACAGCTACGGCGCGATAGTGAGCAATCAAACGACTCGCAATAATAACTCATATTTCCGTAATGTTACATATCTAGGACTGCAATCCAGCAATCTATGGGCCGCTTTGGTAGCGCAGTTCCCGAACAATGGATTTTTGATCCGTCGCACCTTGGCATTGCAAGCGGGCTATCCGGACGAAGGTGAGGTCGGTCGCGCTCCGGTCGACTATCACTTCGGTGTCCGTTACGCACAGCTCAGTACTCAGCCGTTTCTACTCATTCCCGAATACGTTTCGGTGTACCGGCGCAGCGCAGAGTCGGTTGCGAGAAGCCCCAAGTCGGTGCGTTCGATGTTTTCCCGCCGCACGCGCGATGGGCACCTGGGCTGGAAAGCTCTCCGGGAGATCGAGCCAGCGTGTTCGCTCGACGAAGACGGATTACGATTGGCGAAGGAGCGCGCCGCGCCTGCGGCGGTCGAGGGTTATTTAGCCATCGGGGAGAGGCGCGAGGCGGTGAAGATTCTCCGTCGCTACGCGCGATCCCTCAAGCGCGGTCCGCGCTGGTGGATGAAGATCGCGTTGCAGTTCGCGCTGGCGTCCATGCCCTCCTTTGCCCGGCCTCGGAGCGTCGATCTTTGACGGTGGTCGGCCAGATCGTGCCAGCGCTGCCGCCCGCGGTCGGCGGCCTCGGGGATTATGCCCTCGGTCTCGCTCTGGAACTGCGCGCGCGGTGTGTCGCCAGCCGCTTCCTCACCGGCGCGCGGGGTTGCGGAGCCGTCTCGGGCGTCGCGGGGGATCGCCTCGATCGGCGCAATGGGCGAGCGCTGGCCGTCATGCTCGCCGGCAACGACACCGTCCTCGCCCACGTCTCCGGCTACGGCTACGCGCGCTGGGGGTTGTGTTTCTGGCTCGCGGACGGGCTCGCGCGTTGGCGGGGTGAGGGCGCCGGGCGGCGGCTCGTCACCGTGTTTCACGAGCTCTACGCGACCGGGCCGGTGTGGCGCACGAGCTTTTGGACCTCGCCGGCGCAGCGCCGGATCGCGCGGCGCATCGCGGCGGCGAGCGACGCGATGATCGCCACCTCGCCCCAGGGCGCCGCGCGGCTGCGGGCGTGGGAGCCCAACAAGCGCGTCGCGATGGTGCCGGTGTTCTCGAACGTGGGCGAGCTGGCCTCGCCGCCGCCGCTGGCGGCGCGGGCGCCGGTCGCCGTCGTCTTCGGTGGTGGCCACCGCGCACGCACCTGGCACGCCGTCGCGGCCGAGGCCGACGCGGTCGGCGCCGCGCTGCGGGCGCTGGGGGTCGAGCGCGTGGTCGACATCGGGCCGCCGGTTTCCGGCGTGCCGGACGCGCTCGCGGGGCTGCCGGTCGCGCCGCTGGGGCCGCTTCCCGCCGCCGAGGTCTCCGCGCAGCTCGCCGACGCGCGCGCGGGGCTAGTCGACTACCCGCTGCACGTCCTCACCAAGTCCGGCATCGTCGCGGCCTATCTGGCGCACGGGACCTTGTGCGTGAACACCTCGCGCGTGGGCGAGCTGCCGGCGGATCTGGCCGAAGGCCGCGAGTTCCTGCACCCGGCCCGCCTCGCGGGCGGGGGAGTAGACGGCGAGGCGGTCGCGGCGGCCGGCCACCGCTGGTACCGCGGCCACGACGTGGCGGCCACGGCGGCGCTGGTGCACGAGCTGATCGCGTGAGGATCTTCTTCTTCACGACCGTGTTCGCGCCCAGCGTCGGCGGGATCGAGCGGATGGCGGAGATGCTGTGCGGCGCCTTCGTGGCGCAGGGGCACGAGGTCCAGCTCGCCACATCGACCCCGGGTGACGGCGGGGACGACCGCTTTCCCTACCCGGTACACCGCCGGCCGGGCGGCGTGCGCTTCGCCCGGCTGCTGCGCTGGTGCGACGTGCACGTGCAGGCCAATGTCAGCCTCAAGCACGCTTGGCCGCTGGTCGCCGCACCCGGCCGCGTCGTCTACCGACACGCCAACGTCTACCAGCGCGACGACGGGACCGTGGGGCTGCTCGACCGGGCGAAGCGCTGGGTGGCGCGGCGCGCGCCCGGCATCGCCAACAGCCGCTACACCGCCCGCCAGCTCGGCTGTCGGCACACGATCCTCAATGCCTACGACGACACGACCTTCCGTTGCACGCAGCCGTGGGACGAGCGGCCGGGCGAGCTCGTCTTCCTCGGCCGGCTGGTCTCCCAGAAGGGCTGCGACACGCTTCTCGACGCGCTCGGCCGGCTGCGGGAGGCGGGGCGCACGCCGGCGCTCACGGTCATCGGCGACGGGCCGGACCGGACGATGTTGCAAGACCGTGCCCGCGCGCTCGGGATCGCGTCGCAGGTGACCTTCGCCGGCCGGCTCGAGGGCACGGCGCTCGCCGCGGCGCTCAACCGCCATCGCATCGTCGTCGTGCCCTCGCGCTACGAGGAGCCCTTCGGCATCGTCGCGCTCGAGGCGCTCGCCTGCGGCTGCGTCCCCGTCGTCTCCGAGCGCGGCGGGCTGATCGACGCCGTGGGGTCGCACGGCGTCGGCTTTCCGAACGGCGACGACGCGGCGCTCGCGGACCGCCTGAAGGCACTGCTCGCGGACCCAGCCGCGGCGCGACGGCGGCTCGCGGGGACCGAGGCGCATCTCGCCCAATTCCGCCGCGACCGGGTGGCCGCGCGCTACGCCGAGGTCTTCACCGAGGTGGTGGGGCGCGCGTGAACGCGACCTTGCGCCGCTGGCGGCACCGTGCCGCCCATCGCACGGTCACCGCGCTGTCGACCCGGCCGCGCCTCTACTACGGCGTGCGGCGGCTGACGGGGACGTACGACCAACTCTGCGTCTGTCCGGCCACCGAGCTCGTCATCGAGGGCTATCCGCGCTCGGCGAACAGCACGACGGTGCACGGCTTTCTGGCGCGCCAAGACCGGCCGGTGCGGGTGGCGCACCACAAGCACCACGCCGCGCAACTGCTGCAGGCGGCGCGCTGGGGCGTGCCGGCGGTGGCGCTGATCCGCCCGCCGCGCGCGGCAATCCTGTCGATGCTCGCGCTCGCCGAGGAGGGGCGGCGACGGCACGGCGGGCCGGGCGGACGCGGCAGCCACGTGACCTTCGAGGACGCGGCCTGGGCGTGGCTCGCCTTCTACCGCGCGATCCTGCCGATCCGGGACGCGCTGGTCGTCGCGCCGTTCGCGCGCGTGACCGCCGATCTCGCCACCGTGATCGAGGAGGTGAACGAACGCTTCGCCACGCGGTTCGAGAGCGCGCCCGAGGTGCGCACGCCGCAGCCGGGTCTCGGCTGGCACGCCCGCTCGAACCCGCTTCGCCGCGAGATCCTGGCCAACCTGGACACGGTCATGCAACAGGCCGAGCGCGAGCGGCCGCGGCTGGCGCGGCTCCTCGCCGCCGGCGACGCGCTCCACGACGGGCTGGCGGGCGCGCCGTGAGCGTCGTCGTGAGCCATCCGACGGGCAACGCGAACCTGCGTGCCGTGCTGCGCGCCGTCGCCGGGGCGGAACGGCTGGACAGCTTCTGGACGGCCCTCGCCCTGCCGCCGCCTCTCGCGTCGACGCCCCTCTTGGGCGACGGCATCCGGCGCGAGCTCGCCAGGCGCTGCTTTCCCGAGGTCCCGTGGCGGCGCGTGCGCACCCGCCTGCGCCGCGAGGTCGTGCGGCTCGGCGCGCGTGCGCTCGGCTGGCGCGGGCTCCATCGCCACGAGGTCGGCTGGGCCTCGGTGGACGGCGTCTATCACGATCTCGACGCGCGGGTGGCCGCCTATGTCCGGGCCGCCGGAGCGCAGCGGCCCGCCCGCGCGGTCTACGCCTACGAGGACGGGGCGCTCGCCACCTTCCGAGCGGCGCGCGCACGGGGCGTGACCTGCCTCTACGACCTGCCGATCGCGCACTGGCGAACGCTGCGCCGCCTGCTCGCCGAGGAAGCGGAGCTGCAGCCGGCATGGGCGGCGACGATGGAGGGGCTTCGCGACAGCGCCGCCAAGCTCGCCCGCAAGGACGAGGAGCTGCGCCTCGCCGACCGCGTCGTCGTGGCCTCCAGCTTCACCCGCCGCAGCCTGGAAGAGCATTTCGGCGACGCGCTCGCCGTCACCGTGACGCCCTCCGGCGCGCCGCCGCCGCTGGTCGACGCCCCGGCGGTGCGGCGGCGCGACGCGCCGTTGCACCTGCTCTACGCCGGCCATCTCGCCCAGCGTAAGGGCCTCGCCTACCTGGTAGCGGCGCTCGC
>JBKHCM010000027.1:0-29846 GCA_046541805.1 Alphaproteobacteria bacterium | reverse complement strand
CGTCTCCGGCGCGCCCAAGGTGCGGGCGATGGAGATCATCGACGAGCTCGAGCCGGTCAGGCGCGGCTTTTACGCCGGCGCGGTCGGCTATTTCGGCGCCGACGGCAGCATGGACACCTGCATCGCGCTCCGGACCGGCCTGGTGAAGGACGGCGAGCTCCACGTCCAGGCGGGCGGCGGCATCGTTGCGGACAGCGAGCCCGCGCTGGAGTATGAGGAGAGCTGCAACAAGGCCCAGGCGCTCATCCGCGCGGCCATCAACGCGGCCGGCTACGCCCGCGGCGGCTGACCGCGGCGGGCCCGCCCCAGCGCCCGCTTGACGCTGCGGGGCGGCGGGCGTTTGCTTGGCTACCGTTTGCGAGCGGCGGTGAGGATGCTCCTTCTCGACAACTACGACAGCTTCACCTGGAACCTCTTTCACTACCTGGGCGAGCTCGGGGCGCGGTGCGAGGTCCGGCGCAACGACGCGCTCGCCGTCGACGAGGCGATCGCGCTCGGCCGCGACGGCATCGTCATCAGCCCGGGCCCCTGCGATCCCGACCGCGCCGGGATCAGCGTGCCGCTGGTGCGCGCCGCCGCGGCGGCGGGCGTGCCCGTCCTCGGCGTCTGCCTCGGCCATCAGAGCATCTTTCAGGCCTTCGGCGGCCGGATCGACCGCGCGCCCGTGCTGATGCACGGCAAGACCAGCGCCATCCACCACGACGGCAAGGGCCTGTTCGCCGGGCTGCCCGACCCGTTCACGGCGACGCGCTATCACTCGCTGCACGGCGTGCGCGAGACCCTGCCGGAGAGCCTGATCGCCACCGCCTGGAGCGACGACGGTGTGATCATGGGCCTCGGCCACGTCCAGCTGCCGATCTTCGGGGTGCAGTTCCACCCCGAGAGCATCGAGACCCGCGACGGCCACGCGCTTTTGCGCAACTTCCTCCAGCTCGCGCGCCAACCGGTGGCCGCATGAGCGGCGAGCTCGCCCGCTTCAAGACCATCCTCGCCGCCGCCGCATCGGGGCGGGCGCTCGCCCGCGACGACGCCCGCGCCGCCTTCGATCTGATGATGCAGGGCGACGTCACGCCGGCGCAGATCGGCGGCTTCTTGATGGCGCTCCGGGTGCGCGGCGAGAGCGTCGACGAGATCACCGCCGGCGCGGAGGCGATGCGCGCGCGCATGATCCGCGTCGCGGCACCCGCGGGGGCGATCGACACCTGCGGCACCGGCGGCGACGGCGCCGGCACGGTCAACCTCTCGACCACCGCCGCGCTCGTGGTCGCGGCCTGCGGCGTGCCCGTCGCCAAGCACGGCAACCGGGGCTTGAGCTCGCGCTCCGGCAGCGCGGAGGTGCTGCAGGCGCTCGGCGTCGAGACCGAGCTCGGCCCCGAGGCGATCAAGCGCTGCATCCACGCGGCCGGCATCGGCTTCATGATGGCGCCGCGGCACCACGGTGCGATGCGCCATGTCGCCGGCCCCCGCGTCGAGCTCGGCACCCGCACGATCTTCAACCTGCTGGGCCCCCTCTCCAACCCGGCCGGCGTCAAGCGCCAGCTTTTGGGCGTCTTCGACGACCGCTGGATCGAGCCGCTCGCCCGCGTCCTGGGCGAGCTCGGCTGCGAGAAGGCCTGGGTCGTGCACGGCGCCGGTGGGCTCGACGAGCTGGCCATCGAAGGGCCGAGCGAGGTCGCGGAGCTCGCCGGCGGCCGGGTGCGCCGCTTCACGGTGACGCCGGCCGACGCCGGGCTCGAGGCCCATCCCACGGCCGCGCTCAAGGGCGGCGAGCCGGCGGAGAACGCCGCCGCACTCAGGGCGGTGCTGGCGGGGCACCAGGGCGCCTATCGCGACGCCGTCCTGCTTTCCGCCGCGGCGGCGCTGGTGGTGGCGGACGTCGCCCCCGACCTCGCCACCGGCGCCACCCTCGCCGCCCAACGCCTCGACGACGGCAGCGCCGCCGCCGTCCTCGAGCGCCTCGTCGCCGAGAGCAGAGCCGATGGCTGACACCCTGGAACGCATCCTCGAGACCAAGCGCGAACACGTCGCCGCCGCCAAGGCCCGCTGGCCCAGAGCCAGCCTGGAGGCGGAGCTCGGCGACGCCGAGACCCGCGACTTCGAGGGCACCCTCGCCGAGGACATCGAGGACAACGGCCTGGCGCTGATCGCCGAGATCAAGAAGGCCTCGCCCAGCAAGGGGCTGATCCGCGCCGACTTCGATCCGGCGGGCCTGGCGCGGGCCTACGAGGCCGGCGGGGCGAGCTGCCTTTCGGTCCTGACCGACCGGCCGTACTTTCAAGGTGACGACGAGCATCTGAAGCAGGCGCGTGCCGCCTGCGCCCTGCCCGTGCTCAGGAAGGACTTCATCGTCGACAGCTGGCAGGTGATGGAGAGCCGCGTGATCGGCGCCGACGCCATCTTGGTGATCCTCGCCGCGATCGACGACGACGGCCTGGCACTCGACCTCGTCATGGAGGCCCGCGACCTCGACATGGCCGCCCTGGTCGAGGTGCACGACGAGACCGAGATGGACCGCGCGCTCGCCCTGCCCTCGCCCTTGATCGGCATCAACAACCGCAACCTCAAGACCCTCGAGATCGACCTCGCGACGACCGAACGGCTGGCGCCCAAGGTCACCCCCGACCGGCTTTTGGTGTGCGAGAGCGGGCTCCACACCCACGCCGACCTGCAGCGCATGCTGGCGGCGGGGCCCGAGGCCTTCCTCGTCGGCGAGAGCCTGATGCGCGAGGCGGACGTGACCGCCGCGACGCGGCGCCTGTTGGGCCGCGAGGCCGGGCCGTGAGCGAGCTCACCCATCTCGACGCCGCCGGCAACGCCCGCATGGTCGATGTCGGCGACAAGGAGGAGAGCGACCGCACCGCGACCGCGATGGCGGCGATCCGGATGGCACCGCAAACCCTCGCCGAGATCGAGGCCGGCGGCTTCAAGAAGGGCGACGTGCTCGCGATCGCCCAGCTCGCCGGGATCATGGCCGCCAAGCGGACGGGCGATCTGATCCCGCTCTGCCATCCCCTCGGCCTCGACAAGGTCGACGTCCGGCTCACCCTGGAGCCGGAGGCGTCGCGGGTACGGATCGAGGCCACCTGCCGTCTGCGGGCCCGCACCGGTGTCGAGATGGAGGCGCTGACCGCGGCCAGCGTAGCCGCGCTCACCATCTACGACATGTGCAAGGCGATCGACCGCTTCATGGTCATCGAGGAGGTCCGCTTGTTGCACAAGGCGGGCGGCCGGTCGGGCACCTGGAGCACCGAGGTCACCCGGTGATCCCGGTCGAGGAGGCCCAAGCCCGCATCCGCCGCGCGCTGGCGCCGCTGCCTGTCGAGTGGGTGCACGTCGACAGGGCCCACGGCCGAGTGCTGGCCGCGGCACTCAGCGCCGAGCGCGACCAGCCGGCGGCCGACGTCTCGGCCATGGACGGCTACGCCGTGCGCGCGGCCGAAGCGGTCGCGGGTGCGGTGCTCGCGGTAGCGGGCGAGGCGGCGGCCGGCACCGCGGCCGGCGGCGAGCTCGCCGCGGGCACGGCGCGGCGGATCTTCACCGGCGGGCTCGTGCCCGCGGGCGCGGACACCATCTTGATCCAGGAGAACGCCGAGCGCGACGGTGCGCGTGTCCGGGTGCGTGAGGCCACCGCGCCCGACCGCCATATCCGCCGCCGCGGCCAGGACTTCACCGCCGGCAGCGTGATGCTGGAGGCCGGTCGCCGCCTCACGGCACGTGACGTGGGCCTCGCGGTCGCCCTCGGCCACGGCCATGTCCCGGTGCACCGCCGGCCGCGGGTGGGCGTCGCCGGCACCGGCAACGAGCTCGTCCGGCCCGGCGTGACGGCGGGGCCGGCCCAGGTGCCCAACTCGAACGTCACCGCCCTGATGGCGGCGGTGACGGCCTTCGGCGGCACGGCGCTCGATCTCGGCATCGTCGAGGACCGCGCCGACGCGCTCGCCGATCTCGCCGCGCGCGCCCACGGGCTCGACCTCTTGGTCACCACCGGCGGCGCCTCCGTCGGCGATCACGACCTGGTCAAGAGCGCGCTCGGCGGCGCCGGGCTCGCGCTCGACTTCTGGAAGATCGCGATGCGCCCCGGCAAGCCGCTGCTCTTCGGCCGGCTCGGCGACGTGCCGGTGCTCGGCCTGCCCGGCAATCCGGTCTCGGCGCTGGTGTGCACCCTGCTCTTCGTCCGCGTCGCGCTCGAGCGCCTGGGCGGGACGCCGTCATGCGAGCTCGCCACCAGCGAGGCCGAACTCGCCGTCCCCCTCGGCCCCAACGGCGAGCGCCGTGACTTCTTGCGCACCCGCCTCGACGCCGGCGGGCGCGGCGGCCGGCCGCGAGCGCTGCCGGCGAGCCGCCAGGACAGCGCGATGCTGGCGACGCTGGCGCAGGCGGACGGCCTGATCAACCGTGACCCCCACGCCGCGGCACAGCCGGCCGGATCTCTCGTGAGGGTAGTGCGTTTTCACGATTTCGCCGGTTTCTAGGACGCTCGCTGCCACCGCCGGGTGGTGGCGTGCCGCCTGCAGACGGGTTAATCAACGGCGATGACGCTTGACGCACCGTTCGAACGTATGTAGAACGAAATCGGTGTGAACAGGGGAGAGACAGGTGTTGACACCGCGACAATACCAATTGTTGCGTTTCATTCAAAACTACGTCACGCGGTTTGGCGTGTCTCCCTCGTTCGAGGAGATGCGGGATGCTCTCAACCTGAGATCGAAATCCGGGATCCATCGGCTGATCTCGGCGCTGGAGGAGCGCGGGTACATCCGGCGACTGGCCCACCGCGCCCGCGCGATCGAACTGTTGCGCGCACCTCCCGCGGGGATCGAGCTCGCCGTCGACGCGGCGGCACCGGCGGCGGCGGGGCTCGCCGTCGAGGACGGCGCCGCGGCGGGGTCGGCCGACAACGTCATCCGGGGTCGTTTCGGCCAGCTCAGCGTCGCCGAGCCGGCGCCCGGGCGGACCTTGCCGTTGTACGGGCGGATCGCCGCGGGCACCCCGATCGAGGCCATTTCCGATCCGGAGACGAGCATCGCCGTCCCCGACGGCGTGCTCGGCGACGGCGAGCACTACGCCCTCGAGGTCGTGGGCGATTCGATGGTCGAGGCCGGCATCCACGACGGCGATCTCGTGCTGATCCGTCGCTGCGATGCGGCCGAGAACAACGCCATCGTCGTGGCCCTCGTCGACGACGGCGAGGCCACGCTGAAGCGGTTGCACAAGCGTGGCGACAAGGTAGCGCTCGAGGCGGCGAACCCGGCCTACGAGACCCGGGTCTATCGCGCCGATCAGGTGCGGGTGCAGGGCCGCCTCGCCGGCCTGATCCGCCGCTACCGCTGACGGCGAGCGAAGCCCCGCAGCGAACGGCCGAACCACCGTCCTCAGGCGGTCGCCGCGGCGATCAGCGCATCGGGCCGGTCCGTGATCAGCGTGCGAACACCGCATCGCCATAGGCCGCGAGCCTCGTCGGGATCGTTGACGGTGTAGGCCACGGGCCAGAGGCCGGCCTGCTCGATCCTGCCGACCGTGAACGAATCGAAGGCGCGACGGTCGGCGTGCAGGCTCACCGCCGCGATCTCGCGGGCGCGCGCGATCTCGGCCGGACCGACGCGGCGATGGCACAGCAGGCCGCGGCCGAGCGCCGGAACGATGTTTCTAAGCGCGGCGAGCGCCCCGTCGTGAAAGCTGGAGACGAGGAGCGGGCCGGCCCATGCGCCGAGCAAGGGAGCCGCCGCGGCGGCGGTCGCGCGCGCGGTGGCCTCGTCCTCCGCCTTGATCTCGACGTTCAGGCCGAGGCCGAGCCGGCGCGCCGCCGCGAGCAGGACGGCGAGAGTGGGCACGCGCTCGCCGGCGAAGGCGACATCGAACCACCCGCCGGCATCGAGCCGGGCGAGTTCGGCCCGACCGCGTGCGCCCACGGCGCCGCGGCCGTCGGTGGTGCGCTCGAGGGTGGCGTCGTGAATCACCACCGGCGTGCCGTCGCCGGCAAGCCGGACGTCGCATTCCGCCCAACGCGCGCCCATGGCGGCGGCGTACCGCAGGGCCGCGAGGGTGTTCTCGGGCGCCGCCGCCGAGGCGCCGCGATGGGCGACGACCCGGGGCAAAAGCGCCGTGGTCACGAGGCGGCGCGACGCGCGCCGGCGCGCGCGGCGTCGAGCTCGGCGACGACGCGATCGGCCAGCGGCAGGCAAGCGGTGAGGCCCGGGCTCTCGATCCCGAAGAGGTTGACGAGGCCGGGCGCGCCGTGCGTCGCCGCGCTGTGCACCTGGAAGTCGGCCGCCGCCGTGCCGGCTGGCCCCAGTTTCGGGCGAATCCCGGCGTAGCCGGGCCGCAGCGCCCCGTCGGGCAGTTCCGGCCAGTAGCGCCGCACCGCGTCGTAGAACATCTCGGCGCGGCGGGCGTCGACGTCGTAGTCGATCGCGTCGACCCACTCGGTGTCGGGGCCGAAGCGGGCTTGACCGGCGAGATCGACGGTGACGTGGACGCCGAGCCCGGCGTCTTCCGGGACCGGATAGACCAGCCGGGCGAATGGGGACTTGCCGGTGAGGGTGAAGTAGTTGCCCTTGCAGTAGTAGGCGGTGGGGACATGGGCCGCATCAAGCCCGCGGATACGGGCGGCAAGCCGCGGTGCGTGCAGCCCGCCGCAGTTGACGAGCTCGCGCGCGACGAGCTCCATCGGCGCGTCGCCGCCGACCTCGACCACGATGCCGTCGTCGCGCAGCGCCGCTTGCTCGAACGGCGAATAGAACGCCACGACGCCGCCGGCGCGGCCGAGATCGCCCTCGAGCGCGAGCATGAAGGCATGACTGTCGACGATGCCGCTCGTGGGCGACCACAAGGCGGCGGTGCAGCGCAGCTCGGGCTCGAGCGCGCGCGCCCGCTCGGGCTCCCACCACTCCAGCTCGACCCCGTTGGTCGCCGCCTGACGCCGGATGGTCCGCAGCTTGTCGTGCTGCTCGGCGCTCGTGGCGACGATCAGCTTGCCGCACCGGGAATGGTGCACGCCGTGCTCCCGGCAGTAGTCGTAGAGCCGCCACTTGCCCTCGACACAGCTTTGGGCCTTCAGCGAGCCGGTCGGGTAGTAGATGCCGGCGTGGATGACCTCGCTGTTGCGCGAGCTGGTCTCGGTGCCGATGGCGCCGGCGGCTTCGAGAACGATGACCTCACGGCCGCTCAGCGCCAGCGCCCGGGCGACCGCGAGCCCCACCACCCCGGCACCGACGACGACGGTCTCGACCCGCTCCATCGCTCAACCTCCAAGCCAGCGATCGATGTCCGCCGCGGCCAGCCCTACCGCCACCGCGGCCGCGCGGAGCTGCTCGAGCGTGCGCTCCTCCACCGGCACGCCCTGGGCCGCGCGCTCACGCCGCGACGCCGCCTCGGGCTCGCCCGGCAGCAACACCGCCTCGACCCCCGGCGCCGGCGGCGACGCCTTGACATAGGCGCCGAAGGCGCGGGCCTCGCGCGCGATCGCCGCGGCGTCGCCGAACGCGCTCGGGTCCATCAAGATGGAGATCATGTTGTTGAGGATGCTGCCGTGGCGGACGTGCTCCGGCTGGATGGTGCGGCCGCCGCTCAAGGCCCCGGCGAAGATCTCGCAGATGATGGCGAGCCCCGAGCCCTTGTGTTGGCCGAAAGCGGTGAGCGCGCCCTCGTGGCGCTCCACCAGCGCTGTCGGATCCGTCGTCGCACGGCCGTCCTGGTCGAGCAGGCAGCCTTGCGGCACCGGCAGCCCGCGGTTGTGCGCGACCCGCGCCTTGCCCAGCGCGATGGTGCTGGTCGCCATGTCCAACAGCGGCTCGGCGCCGGCGGGGCCGGGCAGCGCCGCCGAGAAGGGGTTGGTGACGAAGCGGCCGTCGCTGCCGCCGAAGGGGGCCACCAACGGGCCGTGGTCGACGACGTTGACGAAGTGGGTCGAGGCGAGGCCGGCGTCGGCGCAGTATTCCGAATAGGCGCCGATCCGGCCGACATGCGCGCTCTCCCTGAGCGCCACGACGCAGGCGCCTTGCGCCTTGGCGCGGGCGATGCCGAGATCGAGGCCGATCTTCGCCATGTGCTGGCCCATGCCGCGCTTGGCGTCGACGACCACCACCGCGCCCGCGTCGCGCACCACCTGCGGCGTCTGATCGGCGACGTAGCGGCCGCGCCTGAGGAAGTCGACATAGGCCGGCAGCATGCCGATGCCGTGGCTGTCGTGGCCGGCGAGGTTGGCGCCGACGAGGTGCTCGGCGACGAGCCCGGCCTCCGCCTCGCTGCAGCCGGCGGCGCGCAGAAGCTCCCCTGCCATCGCCTCGAGCCCGCGCGCTGCGTACCGATCCACCCCCCGCCTCCGCGGATTTTCGCCCATGCGAGGCGCTTAGCACAGGGTGCCCGGCGAGGCGATGGCGCCGCCGCTCAGCTCAGATGCGCCAGATGGTCCAGGAGTACGCCGTGCAGCTCGGGCGCGGCGACGACGAGACCGTCGTGGTGGGGTTGCGGGCGGTTGAGATCCAGGGGCGCGCCGTGGCGGTCGGTGACGATCCCGCCCGCCGCCTCGACCATCGCCACACCGGCGGCGAGGTCCCAGTCCGCGACCCGCCGCAGCGAGACCAACCCATCGGCTTGGCCCGCCGCCACCCGCGCCAAGCGATAGGCCAGCGAGCCCAGCCCCCGCACCTTGGCGTGGGCGAAGGACGTCTCGAAGCCGGCCGTGCGGGCCTCGCGGCCGCTCACCAGGAGCGTCACCCCGCCGCCCGGGCGCCAGCCGCGCACCCGCATGGGGGTGCCGTTGCGCCGTGCCGGCTCACCCTCGACGACGGTGAAGAGCTCGTCGGTGGCCGGGTTCAAGACCACGCCGACGGTGACCCGGCCGCGATCCCAAAGCGCCACCGAGACGGCGAACTCGGCCTTGCCGTTCGCATAGGAGCGGGTGCCGTCGATGGGATCGACGATCCAGACCCGGGGCGCGCCGAGGCGGTGGCCGGCATCCGTGGTCTCCTCGCTCAGCCAGTCGGCGTCGCCCTGGGGCAGGCGCGCTCGCAGGAACCGGTCGATGGCAAGGTCGGCCTCGGTCACGAGATCGCCCGGCGCCTTCTCCCAGGCCGCATGCGCGCGGCGGAAATGGCGCATGGCGATCGCCCCCGCCTCGCGGGTGAGCGCCACCGCCCGCTGCAGCTCGTCCGACGCCGTCCGCGCCACGCCCGCTCCTTTGCCGATCCGCACGAAATGTGGGATCGGATGTAGCACCCCGGAGGCGGGGCGCGGCGGAAAAACGCGCCGCCTCGCCGCGGCTCAGCGCTTCCAGATGGGCGCGCCCGCGCCCGGCAGGCCGAGCTCCGCCCAGCGCCGGCTCACCCGCTCGACGATGTCGGGTTCCATGTAGAGCTCCTGGCCCCATTCCCGCTTGGTCTCCGGCGGCCATTTGTCGGTGGCGTCGATCCCCACCTTGGAGCCGAGCCCGCTCTCGGGCGAGGCGAAATCCAAATAGTCGATCGGGGTGTTCTCCAGGATCGTGAAGTCGCGGGCGGGATCGACCCGCGTCGACAGCGCCCACATCACGTCCTTCCAGTCGCGCGCATCGATGCCGGCGTCGACGACGATGACGAACTTGGTGTACATGAACTGCCGCAAGTACGACCAGACGCCCAGCATCACGCGCTTGGCGTGGCCCGGATAGGCCTTCTTCATCGCCACCACGGCGATGCGGTAGGAGCAGCCCTCGGGCGGCAGCCAGAAGTCGGTGACCTCGGGGAACTGCTGGGTGAAGAGCGGCAAAAAGACCTCGTTCATGGCCTCGCCCAAGACCGACGGCTCGTCCGGCGGGCGGCCGGTGAAGGTCGAGAGGTAGATCGGGGCCTTGCGCCTCGTGATCGCGGTCACGGTGAAGACCGGAAAGCGCTCGACCGCGTTGTAGTAGCCGGTGTGGTCGCCGTAGGGGCCCTCGTCGCCGAAGTCGTCGAGGCTGACCTCGCCCTCGATGACGATCTCGGCGGTCGCCGGCACCCTGAGCGGTTGGCTCACGCAGTCGACCAGCTCGACCCGGCGGTTCCGAAGCAGCCCGGCGTACTGGTACTCCGAGAGCGTGTCCGGCACGGGCGTCACGCCCGCGAGCGTCGTGCCCGGATCGGCGCCGATCACCGCCGCCGCCGGCAGCGGCTCGCGCTTCGACTGCCCCCAGCGCTGGTGGTGCTGCGCGCCGCCGCGGTGCTTGAGCCAGCGCATGAGCGTGGTGTTCTTGCCCGTCACCTGCATCCGGTAGATGCCGAGGTTGAAGGCGTCGCTCCGCTCCTTGGACGGCCCCTTGGTCACCACCAAGGGCCAGGTGATCAAGGGCGCCGGCTCGCCCGGCCAGCAGCCCTGCACCGGCAGCTTGGCGAGGTCGATGTCGTCGCCGGTGAGCACGACCTCCTGGCACGGCGCGCGGCTCACGCCCTTGGGGCGCATGGACAGCGCCGAGCGCAGGACGGGCACGAGCTCCATCGCCTCGCGCCAGCCGCCGGGCGGCTCGGGCTGCTTCAAAAAGGCGAGCGTGCGGCCGAGCTCGCGCAAGCCGTCGGGCTCGCGGTCCATGCCCCAGGCGACCCGCTCGACGGTGCCGAAGAGGTTGATCAGGACCGGCATGTCGTAGCCTTCGACGTTCTCGAAGAGCACGGCCGGGCCCTTCTCGGCCAACAGGCGCGTGTGGATCTCGGTCATCTCGAGATGGGGCGAGACCGGCGCGGTCACCCGGACCAGCCGGCCCCGGCGCTCGAGGTGATCCATGAAGTCGCGCAGGCTGTCGAAGGGCATGGGCGTCGTCATCCGAAGCGGGGTCGAAGCGGCGGCACGCCGCCGCCGCAGAGGTCGACCGCGACGCCACCCCCGTCAAGCGCGCGCAACCGCACGCGGCCGCGAACGACCCCACGATTTTGCCCAACCCGGTGACGACGAACGAGCAAACCTTGCTCTCGGTGCGCGTCGTCATGCGCCTTGTCGGACCCGTTCGCCACCCGCCGCGCCGACCGGCCCGATGCCGCCACAACCCCCCGGATCGAAGGAAAAACCCCCGAATTGGCTTCGTTCGGCAACACCCGAGTCTCCGCCGTCACCCCGCGCGCGCCGGGCGCACGCCCAGCACTACTAGGATAGCATACCTAGAACACCTCGACCAGCCGGGCGGGCGCGGCCCTCGCACCGCCCGCGCCCACGGCACCGCTCAGGCGGCCTTCCACTTGATCGAGCAGCCCATCGACGGGGTCTGCTCGGCCGGGCCTTCGCCCGTCGCCGCGATCTGGCGCATCGCCTCCAAGAGCTCGTTCTTCGCCCCTTCGACCAGGCTGGTCTTCGATTCGTCGAGGCGGCCGCGGTACTGCAGCTCGTCGTCGGCGTTGTAGCCGAAGAAGTCGGGGGTGCAGACCGCACCGTAGCTCTCCGCCACCTCCTGGCTCTCGTCGTGCAGGTAGGGGAAGGTGAAGCCGTGTTCCTCGGCGAAGGCCTTCATGTTGTCGAAGCTGTCGGCGGGGTGGGTGGTGGCGTCGTTGCTGCAGATGGCGGCGACGCCGATGCCTTCGGCCTGCAGGGTCTTCGCCGTTTCGGCGAGGCGGGAGGATATCGCCTTCACATAGGGGCAGTGGTTGCAGATGAAGACGACGAGGGTGCCGTTGGGGCCCTTGACGTCCTCGAAGTGGTAGACCTTGCCGTCGGTGGCGGGCAGCTCGAAATGCGGCGCCGGCGCGCCGAAATCGCAAGTTGGCGGGGTGGCGGCCATGACGTCCTCCTGATGCCTGTCGGCGCCAGGGTACGCCTGAGGGCTGGCGGGACAAGGGGCCGTCACCGCGCGCCGGCGATGCGCACGCCCGGGCGCAGCCGGGCGAAGCGGAGCTCGCGCAGATCGGCCGTGACCGGGCCCGGTGCGGCCGCCACCAAGACCGCCCGCGCCATCGCCTGATAGGCGGCGCGAAAGTGCACCGAGCTCTTGAGCGCGAGGATGGCGACCGCGGCCGGCGCGACGCCCAGATGGCGCAACAGCTCCGGCTCGCTCGCCTGCGCCTTGCGCTCGGCGACGATGACCTCGACGCCGACAAGGCGCAGCCGCGCCACCGGGCCGAGATCGACCGGGTTGCCGCGCGACATCGGCCCGGTACCGACAAAGCGGCCGTCGCCGAGCGCCACGACCTCGGCCTCGCCGACGACCGGCCCACCGTAGTCCGGCATCACCTTGCCGCCGAGCCGGACGGGCAGCGTCGCGCCGACGCCCGCGGCATGGGCCGCGCGCACCACCTCGGCGTCGGCGATGTGGACGACCAGCGCGCCCGGGGCGCCGGCGTCGATCAGCGCCCGGACGAGCCCGGTCGTGTCGCCGGGCCCGCCGCCGCCCGGGTTGTCCTGGGTGTCGGCGATGACGACGGGCCCTTCGCCCGGCCCGGCCGCGAGGCGCTTGGCCTCGGCGACGGCGGCGCCGGCCGCCAGCACCCGGCCGTCGAGCGCCGGCTCGGCCTCGAGCCAGCGCCTGAGCAGGTCGTCGGCGAGCCGGTCGGCGGCGCCCGGCGTCGCCGCGTAGGCGAGCACGGAAGGCCCGCTCTCGGCGATGTCGGCGAGCGGAAAGCCCATGGCCGCCGCGACCCACGGCAGCGCCTTTCCGCCGTCGGCCGCGACATGCGCGCCGATGAGCGCGGAAGCGGGCTCGGCGAGCGTGCACTGCCAGGTGAGCGCCACCAAAAAGGGCGGTCGGCGCAGCGCCTTGGCCGGCCGCGCCACCGCCCCCGAGGCGAGGGCCATCAGCCGTGTCATCGCGCGGGCCCCGGTCGCGCGCATGTCGACGTGCGGGTAGGTGCGGTAGAGGTCCAAGAGGTCGGCGTGGGCGACCATCGCCGCGGTGACGTTGGCGTGGAAGTCGAGACTGGCGACGATCGCCACCTCGGCGCCGAGGACGGCGCGGATGCGGCCGAGGAGTTCGCCCTCGCCGTCCTCGAGGCTCGCCGTCACCATCGCGCCGTGGAGGTCCAGATAGACGCCGTCGAGCGGACGCGCGGCGTGGGCGCGGGCGAGGCCCCCGACGATCGCGGACGACAGGGCCTCGAAGGCGTCGTCGGTGACGCGCCCCGACGGCTGCGCCATGCCCCAGAGGATCGGCACGAGCTCGACGCCCGCGGCCCGGGCCGCCGCGAGCGCGCCGGCGATGGGCGGCGCCGTCGGCGCCAGCCGCTCGATGAGCTCGCCGCCCTGCACGAGCGGTGGCCAGCCGCCGCCCCGTGCGAAGTCGGCGAGCGTCGTCGGCGTGGCGACGAAGGTGTTGGTCTCGTGCTGCAGGCCGGCGACGGCGAGGCGCAGCGGCATGGCTCAGCGCCGCGTCACGGGGGCCAAGGCGGCTGCGAGCCGGGCCAACCGGGCCACGGCTCCGCAGCGCCGGCCCGGCCAGCTCGCCCGTCCGTCACGCCCGCCGACCGCGCGCGCCGCGGCGACGGCGCGTGGCGCCTCGACTGGCACGGCTTGGCGCGCGAGGTCCACGTCTCGCCCCTCCCGATCACGACAGCGCGCCACCTCCTTCACCCCCCCTGCTGTGACGGATGGCGCAGCCGACCGCAACCCGGCCCTTTCACCTCGCCGCGATCGCCGGTCCCTTCGACCTCGAGCCGCTGCTCCGCGCCGCGATCGCCGCCTCGCCCAGCTCGCGCGCCGGGCCGCTTGACAGTCGCGGAGGGCTCGCCGACGACAGATGCGAACGCGGAGACCGGTGCCAAGCGCCGCCGCCACGGAGGTCCGTCGTCCATGTCACGCCTGTCACGTCCCGTGCTCGCCGGCCTGGTGGTCGCGTCGCTCGCCCCCGCCGGCACCGCCGCGGCCGAGCCGATCCGCGTCGGCATGCTGTTGACGCTGTCGGGACCGCCGGCGGCGCTCGGCCAGCAGGCGCGCGACGGCTTCATGCTGGCGATGGAGGAGCTCGGCGGCGAGCTCGGCGGCGTCGAGGCCGAGGTGCTGGTCGAGGACATCGAGCTCAAGCCCGACGTGGCGCAGACCAAGGCGCGGGCGCTGATCGAGCGCGACGCCGTCGACGTCGTCGTCGGCACGATCTTCTCGAACATGCTGCAGGCGATCTTCAAGCCGGTGATCGAGAGCGACCGGGTGTTGTTGAGCCCGAACGCGGGGCCCTCCGCCTTCGCCGGGCGCAACTGCCATCCGCACTTCTTCGCGGTCTCCTACCAGAACGACCAGAACCACGAGGTCCTGGGGCGCTACGCCGAGGACGCGGGGATGGCCAGCGTTGTCCTCCTCGCCCCCAACTACCAGGCCGGCCGCGACAGCCTCGCCGGCTTCAAGCGGCACTACACCGGCACCATCGCCGACGAGGTCTACGTGCCCTTGGGCCATCAGGACTTCTCGGCGGAGATCGCGCGCATCGCCGCCGCCGATCCCCAAGCCCTCTTCACCTTCATGCCGGGCGGGATGGGGGTGCGGCTGGTCAAGCAGTTCCGCCAGGCCGGGCTCGCCGACGACGTGACGTTCCTTTCCGCCTTCACCGTCGACGAGACGACTCTGCCGGCACAAGGGGCCGACGCCCGCGGCTTCTTCGGCGGCGGGGTTTGGGCGCCCGACGTCGACAACGACGCGAGCCGGGCCTTCGTCGCGGCCTTCGACGCCCGCTACGACTACCTCCCGGGCGTCTACGCCATGTTCGGCTACGACACGGCGATGCTCCTGGACTCGGCCGTCGCCGCGGTCGAGGGCGACCTCGCCGACACCGACGCCTTCGCCGCGGCCGTGGCGGCGGCGGACTTCACCTCGCTCAGGGGCGATTTCCGGTTCAACAACAACCATTTCCCCGTGCAGGACTTCTACCTGCTCGAGGTGGCGGAGCGCGACGACGGGCGCTTTCAGACCACGATCGCGGCCAAGGTCTTCGACGACGACGCCGACGCCTACCACGCCGACTGCGGCATGGAGTGAGCCCGCGGATCGATCGCTAAGCGGCCGATGTCCACCGCCCTGCTCCTCGTCCAGGTCCTCAACGGCCTGCAGCTCGGCGTGCTGCTCTTCTTGATCGCCGCCGGGCTGACCCTCGTCTTCGGGGTCATGGACTTCATCAACCTCGCCCACGGCGTGCAGTACATGCTGGGCGCCTATCTCGCCGTGCACTTCCACGCCCTCACCGGCAACTTCGCCGCCGCCCTCATCCTGGCGCTGGCGGCGGCGCTGGCGGTGGGCCTCGTGCTCGAGGTGCTGGTCTTTCGCCGGCTCTACGCGCGCGACCACCTCGATCAGGTGCTGGCCACCTTCGGCATCATCCTCTTCTTGAACGAGGCGGTGGAGGTGATCTGGGGTGCGGTGCCGCTGGCGCTGCCGGCGCCCGAATGGCTTTCCGGCTCCTTCGTGCTGATGGAGGGCCTGCTCTATCCCACCTACCGCCTCGCCGTGCTCGCCGCGGGGCTCGCGGTCGCGGTCGGGCTCTGGGTTTTGGTGATGCGCACCCGGCTCGGCATGCTGATCCGCGCCGGCGCGACGCACCCGCACATCGTCGCCGCGCTCGGCGTCGACATCCGCCGGCTCTTCACCCTCGTCTTCGGCTTCGGCGCGATGCTGGCGGGCTTCGCCGGCGCGATGGCCGCTCCCATCCTCTCGGTCGAGCCGGGCATGGGCGACGACCTCCTCATCGTCGCCTTCGTCGTCATCGTCATCGGCGGCATCGGCTCGATCAAGGGCGCCTTCGTCGCCGCCCTGCTGGTCGGCCTCGTCGACACCCTCGGCCGCACGCTCGCGACCGACGGCCTGCGCCTCGTGCTCGACCCCTCGGCCGCCAACCAGATCGGCCCGGCCTTGGCCTCGATGCTGATCTACGTGCTGATGGCGGCCGTCCTCGCCGTGCGCCCGCGCGGCCTGTTCGGCCAGGCGCCGTGATGCGCGCGGCGAGCCTCGAGCGGGCGCCGGCAAGGCGCCTTTCGGACCTCGGCGGCTGGTGGCCGACCCTGGTGATCCTCGCCGCCCTCGCCGCGACGCCGCCGCTCGCGGCCTTGGGCGCGGAGGGCTACGTCCTCGGCCTCGCCACGCGCATGATGATCCTGGCGATCGCCGCGGTCTCGCTCGATCTGCTGATCGGCCATGGCGGGCTGGTGAGCTTGGGCCACGCCGCCTTCATCGGCCTCGGCGCCTACGTCACCGGCATCCTCTTGACCGAAGGGGTCGTCGAGGCGGCGGTGATCCTGCCCGTCGTGATCGCCGCCGCGGCCCTCTTCGCCCTCGTGACCGGGGCGGTGTCGCTGCGCACCTCAGGCGTCTACTTCATCATGATCACCCTCGCCTTCGGGCAGATGCTGTTCTTCACCGCGAGCTCGCTCTCGGCCTATGGCGGCGACGACGGCCTCACCCTTTGGAGCCACGCGGCGCTCTTCGGCACCGCCGTGCTCGACGATGCGCGCGGGCTCTTCTACGTCACGCTCGCGGTGCTCGCCGCCACCGTCGTCCTGGTCGACCGCGTCGTCGGCTCGCGCTTCGGCCGGGTGCTGCGCGCGGCCAAGGAGAACCCGACGCGCGTAACCGCCTTGGGCTTCGACGTCGTGCGCTTTCGTCTCGGCGCCTACGTCCTCGCCGGCGTCGTCGCCGGCATCGCCGGCTTTCTCACCGCCGTGCAGGCGGAGTTCGTGAGCCCGGCGGCGATGAGCTGGCAGCGCTCGGGCGAGCTCATCGTCATGGTCGTGCTCGGCGGCATGGCGACGCGCCACGGCCCCTTGCTCGGCGCCGTCGTCTTCGTCGGCCTCGAGGCGTGGCTCGCCACCTGGTTCGCGCACTGGAAGCTGCTCTTCGGCCCGCTGCTCGTCCTCGTCGTGCTCTACGGCCAAGGCGGGCTCGCCGCGCTCCTCGCACCGCTCACCGGCGCGCCCCGCCGTGGCTGAGCCGATCCTCGCCGGCGACGGGCTGGAAAAGCGCTTCGGCGCCCTCGCCGTCAGCGACGGCGTCAGCTTCGAGGTCCGAGCCGGCGAGTGCCACGCCCTGATCGGCCCCAACGGCGCCGGCAAGACCACGCTGGTGCACCAGCTCTCGGGCTTCGTGCGGCCCGACCGCGGCCGGATCCGGCTCGCGGGCGCGGACGTCACCCGCCTGCCGGCGCACGCCCGCGCACGGCGCGGCCTCGCCCGCACCTTCCAGATCAGCTCCATCATCCCCGGCTTCACCACCCTCGAGAACGTCGCCCTGGCGGCGCAGGCGCGCGCCGGCACGAGCTTTCGCTTCTGGGGCCGCGCCGCCGGCGAGACCGCCTTGAACGACCGCGCCCGGGCAGCGCTCGCCGAGGTCGGCCTCGAGCACCGCGCCCTGGTCCCGGCGGGAGCGCTGGCCCACGGCGAGAAGCGCGCGCTCGAGCTCGCCATCGCGCTCGCGCTCGCGCCCGAGGTCCTCGTCCTCGACGAGCCGATGGCGGGCGTCGGCGTGGAGGAGGGCGCGCGGCTCGTCGACCTCTTGCAGCGCCTCAAGGCGAGGCTGGCGATGCTGTTGATCGAGCACGACATGGCCGCGGTCTTTCGCCTCGCCGACCGGGTCTCGGTGCTGGTCGACGGCCGCGTGATCGCGAGCGGGACGCCGGCGGAGGTGCGCGCCGATCCGGCGGTGCGCGCGGCCTATCTCGGCGAGGGGACGGCGCCTTGATGCTCGAGGTGCGCGGGCTCGAGGCCGGCTACGGCGGTGCGCAGGTCCTCTTCGGCATCGATCTCGCCGTCGCCGCCGGCGAGGCGGTGGCGCTCTTGGGCCGCAACGGCATGGGCAAGACGACGACGGTGAACAGCCTCGCCGGCATCCTCCAGCCCACCGCCGGCTCGATCCGCATCGACGGCCGCGAGCTCAGGGGCGCACCGGCCCACCGCATCGGCCGCGCCGGCCTCGGCCTCGTGCCGGAAGGCCGCCAGGTCTTTTCGACGCTCACCGTCGAGGAGAACCTGCGCGCCACCGCCCGCGCCGGCGGCCCCTGGACCCTCGCGCGCGTGCTCGACCTCTTTCCGGCCATCGCCGAGCGCCGCCGGCATCGGGGCGCGCATCTTTCGGGCGGCGAGCAGCAGATGGTGGCGATCGGCCGCGCCTTGATGACCAACCCCAAGCTGTTGGTCCTCGACGAGGCCACCGAGGGGCTGGCGCCGGTGGTCCGCGCCGAGATCTGGCGCTGTCTCGCCGCCTTGAAGGCGGCGGGCCTCGCCATCCTGGTCATCGACAAGAACGTCGACGCCCTCGCCCGGCTCGCCGACCGCCACGTCGTCATCGAGCGCGGCCGCGTCGCCTGGACGGGGACGAGCGCCGCGCTCGCCGCCGAGCGCGAGCGGGTCGAGACGCACCTGCACGTCTGAGGCCGGCTCAGCCGACCTCGGGCATCGACTCGAGCAGCTCGACGATGCCGCGCGACCACGCCTGCTTGAGGGCGATCCAGCTCGGGTCCGTCTCCTCGACGCGCCGGCGCACCGTCAAGCGCCGCGCCCGCGCCGGGATGACGGCGACGTCCAAAGGCAGCCCGACCGACAGGTTCGAGCGGGTGGTCGATTCCATCGAGAGCAGGCCCGCCTTCAACGCGGTGGCGATCGGGGTGCTCGCGCGGACGACGCGATCCAGGATCGGCTTGCCGTATTTGAGCTCGCCGATCTGAAAGAACGGCGTGTCGGCCTCGGCCTCGATGACGTTGCCGGCTTCGTAGACCTGAAACAGCCGGCAGCGGCCGTCGGCGACCTCGCCGCCGACCAGGATCGACGCCGAGGCGGCGACGCCCGCGGTGGCGAGCGCGGCGCCGTGCTTGGCGGATTCCCGTCGCAGCGCCGCGCCGACGAGCTCGGCGACGGCGAACATCGTGGGCGCGTCGAGGATCGAGGGGGCGGTCTCGCCGCCGCCTTGGACGCCCTCCTCGATGACGTTCACCACCCCCTGGGTGAGCGAGAGATTGCCGGCGGTGCAGATGCCGACCGCGGCCTCGCCCGGCCGCTCCCAGGCGAACAGCTTGCGATAGCGGGCGACGTTGTCGACGCCGGCATGGGTGCGCGTGTCCGAGATCAACACCAAGCCGGCGTCGAGGCGGATGCCGAGGCAGTAGGTCATCGCGGTCTCACTGCTCGCCCGCGCCGGGCTGGATGCTGACGGCGACGTCGAGCGCCTCGGCGCCGGCGCCCAGGACGTGGCCGCGGATCGGCGCGGCGTCGAAGGCGTCGAGCCCGGCGCAGAGACGAACATAGGCGTCGGTCGGGCAGAGGTCGTTGGAGGCGTCGAAGCCGACCCAGCCGATGCCGTCGATCCACAGCTCCGCCCAGGCGTGGGTCGCGGCGTCGTGGACACCGTCCTCGTCGGGCAGATAGTACCCGGCGACGTAGCGCGCCGGCCAGCCGAGGGCGCGGGCGGCGGCGATGACGACGTGGGCATGGTCCTGGCAGACGCCGACGCCGCTGGCGAGCGCGACCGCGGCGGTGGTGGCACCGTCGGTGTGGCCGCCGCGATAGACGATCCGGCGAGTGACGAGGTCCTGCAGCCGGTGGGCCTGGTCGAGCCGGCTGCCGCCGCCGGCGACCGCCTCCTCGGCCAAGGCGCTGATCGCGCTGTCGGCCTCGGTGCGGGGCGTCGCGCGTAGACACATGCCCGGCCGGATCGATTCGCGCAGCCGCCGGACCATGCCCGCTTCGTCGGAGGTCTCGACGACGCCCGCGGCCGTGATCTCCACCTGCGTCACCTCGCCGCGGACGAAATGGACGGCGACCTGATCGCCCCAGCCGTCGCGAAATGCCGGGCCGATCGGGACACCGTTGACCGTCACCGCCCACGCCACCGGCCGCTGCGCGGTGAAGGTCGGCGGAAACAGCTTGAGCCGCACGCCCACCGCCGCGACGGCGGGGGCGTAGCGATAGGCGGTGCGGTGGTGGATCGTGAGCTGCATGGAGGTCAGAAGTGATACGCCGTCGCGATCTCCTGCGACAGCCGGTTGTTGGCATCGAGCGCCTCGGTCAAAAAGCCGTGCAGGCCCGAGCGGAAGACGTCCTCCACCTCGGTCTCGCCGAGGGCGGCGAGGGTGGCCACCGCCGAGCTGTGGCAGGCGTGCCGGCCGCCGTAGAGCCGCGCCAGCCGCTCCAGCCCCTCGACGATCTCGCCGTAGCAGAACGCGTACGAGCGCGGGCAAATCCGGCTCAACAGCAGGAAGTCGAGGATCCGCTCCGCCGAATAGTCGCCGCGATAGGCCCAGTGATAGGCGCGCAGCGTCGAGGTCGCCACCAGAATCGAGGTCCAGCGATGGCGGTCGGGATCGCCGCCGACCACCTGCATCTCGGGGAGGAGGAGGAAGTGCTTGACGTCCAAGAGGCGCAAGGTCATGTCGACACGCTCGATGAAGAGGCCGAGGCGGCCGAACTCGTAGCGGTCGTCGCGCAACAGCGTGGCGTCGGCCGCACCCCGGAACTGGGCGCAGCGCCCCTTCACCCAATCCACCACCTGCGGCAGGTCGTGGAGGACGCGCGAGACGGTGAGCTCGTCGAGCCGCAGCCAGGTCTCGTTGAGGCTTTCCCAAGCCTGCGTCGACAGCGCGGTGCGCACCGAGCGGGCGTTCGCCCGCGCCCGGTCGAAGCACGAGACGATCGAGGACGGGTTCTCGCGGTCGACGACGAGCCCGAGGATCATCGCATCGACGTCGGCCGGCGCGGTCTTGAAATGACCGTCGCAGCCGGCGGCGATGGTGACCGAGCGCCACTCGTCCCAAGCGGTGCCGCCGCGCGCCGGCAGCATCGCCATGCGGGCGCCCATCTCCACCAGCCGGGCCATCGATTCCGCCCGTTCGAGATAGCGCGCCATCCAGAACAGATCGGAGGCGGTGCGCGAGAGCGTGCTCATTCCGACAGCACCCAGGTGTCCTTGACGCCGCCGCCCTGGCTGGAGTTCACCACCAGCGAGCCCTCCTTGAGCGCCACCCGGGTGAGCCCGCCGGGGGTGAGGCGGACGTCGCGCCCGACCAGGCAGAAGGGGCGGAAGTCGACGTGGCGCGAGGCGATCCCGCGCGGCGTCACCGTCGGCACGGTGGAGAGCGCGAGCGTCGGCTGCGCGATGAAGGCCGCCGGCTCCGCCGCGATCTTGCGGGCGAAGTCCTCGCGCTCCTGCGCCGTCGCGCACGGGCCGATCAGCATGCCGTAGCCGCCGGAGCCGTGGACCTCCTTGACCACGAGCTCGTCCAGATGCGTCAACACGTGGTCGCGGTGCTCCGGGATCGCGCACTGCCAGGTGGGCACGTTCTCGAGGATCGCCGTCTCGCCCAGATAGAAGCGGATCATCTCGGGCACGTAGCAATAGACCGCCTTGTCGTCGGCGACGCCGGTGCCGGGGGCGGAGACCAGCGTCACGTTGCCGGCGCGATAGGCGTCCATCAAGCCGGGCACGCCCAGATAGCTGTCGGGGCGGAACACCAGCGGGTCGAGGAAGTCGTCGTCGATGCGGCGATAGACGACGTCGACGCGGGTCGGCCCCTGCGTCGTCTTCATCCACAGCTTGGCCTCGTCGACGAAGAGATCGCGGGCCTCGACCAGCTCCACGCCCATCTGATCGGCGAGATAGGAGTGCTCGTAGTAGGCGGCGTTGAACGGGCCGGGGGTGAGCACGACGCAGACCGGGGCGCGCCGGCAATGGCGCGGCGCCATCTCCTCGAGGGTGGCGCGGAGCTGGTCGGCGTAGCCGTCCACCGGCTCGACCCGGCTGCCGGCGAAGAGCTCGGGAAACATCCGCATCATGATCTCGCGGTTCTCGAGCATGTAGCTGACCCCGGAGGGGGTGCGGCAGTTGTCCTCGAGGACGCGGAACTCGCCGGGGCCGGTGCGGACGATGTCGATGCCCACGATGTGGGCGTAGACCCGCCCGGGCGGGTCGAAGCCGACCATCTCCGGGCGAAAGGCGCGGTTGCGGTAGACCAGCGCCTCGGGGACGACGCCGGCGCGCAGGATCTCGCCGCGGTGGTAGATGTCCCAGAGAAAGGCGTTGAGGGCGCGGGCGCGCTGGACGATGCCGCGGGCGAGATGGCGCCACTCGTCGCGACCGAAGACCCGCGGGATCAGATCGAAGGGGATCAGCCGCTCGGGGTCGCCGCCCTCGCCGTAGACGGCGAAGGTGATGCCGCTGCGCCGAAACAGCGTTTCGGCCTCGCGGCGCTTGCCGTCCATGGCCGCGAGGCCCAGGGTATCGAGCCAGCAGGCGACGCCGCGATAGGGCGCACGGGCGCCGTCCTCGCCGTTCATCTCGTCGAACACCGACCGCTCCCTCCCCGCTGGATCGTCGCGCGCCGGCCGGAGCGCGCCGGCGCGCGGCGTCGTTCACGCGACCTCCAGCAAATCCCGTACCGCAGCCGTGTGGATGGCCTCAGCGGCAGCGCGGGCCGTAGAGCTTGTCGGCGAGGTCGGGGCGGTCGACGAAGGGGTTGCGGTTGCCCTGCTGCGCGACGATGCGCGCGTGGCGGTCGAGCTCGCTGCCCTCGAGCGGATCGGCGGTGTGCCACGCCAACAGGCGGCAGAGATCGCCGAGCGTGTTCGCGTCCTCGCCGCCGGCACCGCGGACGAGCTCCAGATCGGGCGTGCCGTCGGCACCATCGTAGCGGACGTCCATGTAGAACAGCATCCGTGCCACGTCGCCCTTGATCCCGTCGCGCGGCTCGACGCTGTCGCCGTCGCGGCGAAAGCGGCAGCCGTCGATCGGGGTGCCGCCGCGGTCGAAGGCGCGCGCACCGCGCTCGGCGTTGCAGGCGACGTCGGTGGCGCGGATGTGGTGCAGGTCGGTGGCCGCCGGGCCGTCCTCGCCGACGCCGCGGCTGCGCGGCCAGAGATGCTCGCGGTTCCAGCCCTCGCCGTCGTGATCGGGGTTGCGCGCCGCACTCACCTTGTCGGCGGCGGCGGCGGTGCGCCCGGAGTAGAAGAGCAGGACGGCGGCGTCGTCGCCCGGGGCCGCGTCGGTGACCTCGAGCGCCGCCCAGACGTCGTCGTAGTCGAGGGGGCGCTGGCCCTCCCGCGCCGCTGCGCCGAGCGCCGCCGCGAGGTTCTCGCCGCGCAGGTTGTCGAAGTCGCGCTCGCCGCTGCCGCCGCCGAACAGCACCAGGATCGCGAACACCGCCACCGCGGCCAGCGCCGCCGCGCCGATCACCAGGGCCTTGTAGGTCGTACTCATCCACCACTCCTCGCCAAATCAGCGCGCTCAGTCGCGCGGGCCGCGCGCCGAGGTCAAGCACGCGTGAGCCGGCGTCCGCCGGTCGCGCCCACCGCGCCGCGGTCGCGTCGGCCTCGCCGTCCTCCGCGCCGACCTCCAGCGCCGCCAAAGGCGCGCGGCCGCGGCATCCTGGTGGAGCCCCCTCGCCCAGCCTCCGCCCCGCCGGGGCCGCGGACCCCGGCGCGAGGCGGTTCCTGATCGACACCCGTTCGCGCCCGGTGCCGGCCGGGATCTGGCCGCGCGGGGTCGAAGGCCGCGCGCAGAGCGTGCTGGTGAGCCGAGGGGCGGCGCGCGTGCCGGGCCGGCCCGCTGTCCCCGGCGGCGGAGCCTTCGTCGCCGAGCTCGTCGACGGCGCCGCCAAGGCGGCGGCGGTGGCGGCCTCAAAGCGGGTCGGCGGCCTCGAGCACCAAGCCGTCGACGGCGGGCTCGACGCCGGCCGGCAGCCTCGCCGCCCAGTCGGCGTAGTCGACCTCGTGGCTCATATGGGTGAGCACGGCCCGCTTCGGCGCCAGCTCCGCGATCCAGCCCAGCGTGCGCTCGCGATGGGCGTGGCTCGGGTGCGGCCGGTCGCGGAGCGCGTCGACGATCCAGAGATCGAGCCCCTGCAGCTTCTCGAAGCTCGCCGCCGGCAGCGCGTCGACGTCCGGCGAGTAGGCGACGTCGCCGATGCGAAAGCCGAGGCTGTCGCCGTGGCCGTGGCGCTGTTCGATCGGGGTGATCGCCACGCCCGCGGCCGCGAAGGGCCCGTCGATTCGGTGCGGGATCAGTGCCGGCCGCCACCACCCCTTCATCGGCCGCCGCCCGTGCAAGGTGTAGCCGAAGCGGGTCTCGATGTGCTGCAGCGTGGTCCGATCGGCGAAGGCCGGGATCGGCCCGCCCTTGTGGATGTTGAAGGTCCGGACCTCGTCGATGCCGTGGAGGTGGTCGGCGTGGCTGTGGGTGAAGAGCACGGCGTCCACGGTCTTGATCCCGGCCCGGAGCGCCTGGGCGCGCAGATCGGGGCCGGTGTCGACCAGCAGGCGCGCCTCGCCGACGTCGATCAGGACCGAGCAGCGCAACCGTTTGTTGCGCGGATCGTCGGAGCGGCAGACGGCGCAGTCGCAGCCGATGACCGGCACGCCGGTCGAGGTGCCGCAGCCGAGGATCGTGATCCTCACGGGGCCACGGTCCGGGCCTTGGCAAAGAGCCGGAAGAAGTTCTCCGTCGTCATCGCCTCCACCGCCGCCAGCGTCTCGCCCAACGTGTCGGCCAGGACCTCGGCGATGCGCGGGAGGTAGGCCGGCTCGTTGCGCTTGCCGCGGTGCGGCGGCGGCGCGAGATAGGGCGCGTCGGTCTCCAAGAGCAGCCGCTCGCGCGGCATCTCCTTGATCGTGGCGCGGAGCTCCTGCGACCGCTTGAAGGTGGCGATGCCGCCGATGCCCAGATAGAGCCCCAGCGCAACGGCGCGCTCGGCCAACGCGCGCGACGAGCTGTAGCAGTGGATCACGCCGGTGAACGGGCCTCGGCCCATCTCGTCCGCGAGGATCGCGGCCGTGTCCGCGTCGGCGTCGCGGGTATGGACGATGAGCGGCAGCCCGCTGGCGCGGCAGGCCGCGATATGGGCGCGAAAGGAGCGCGCCTGCGCGTCGCGCGGGCTGTTGTCGTAGTGGTAGTCGAGGCCGGTCTCCCCGATCGCCGTCACCTTCGGATCTGCCACGAAGGCCAAGAGCGGTTCGGGGCCCGCCACGCCGTGGCCGCCGGCCTCGTGGGGGTGCACGCCCACCGCCGCGACGACGCTGGCGTGCCGCCGCGCGAGCTCGAGCGCGCCCGGCGCGCGGTCGAGGCGGGTGGCGATCGTCTGCATCAGGCCGACGCCGGCGCGCTCGGCGCGGGCGACGACCTCGGCCTCCTCCTCGACCAAACCCGGATAGTCCAGATGGCAGTGGCTGTCGACGAACACTAGGCCGCGTCCTCGACGTAGCGCGGGAACACGCCCTCGGGCCGCGGCAGCGCGGTGCCGGCGACGAGCCGGGCGTCGGGGTCGTGGACATGCGCCAAGCGCCGCCGCTCCGCCGGCACCGCGAGCTGGTCCAAGAGCTTGGCCGAGGCGTCGGGCACGAAGGCCTGGGTCACGATGGCGAGCCGGCGCACGGTCTCGGCGAGGGTGTAGAGCACCGTGCGCATCCGCGCGGGATCGCTCGTCTTCAAGACCCAGGGCGCCTGCGCGTCGACGTAGCGGTTGGCCTCGCCGATGACCGCCCAGATCGCCTCGAGCGCCTTGTGGAAGGCCTGCACCTCCATCTGCGCGCGCACGCCGTCGGGCAGCGCCGCCGCCGCCGCCAGGAGCGCGGTGTCGGCGGCGGCGAAGGCGCCGGGCTCGGGCACCGCCGCAGCGCAGTTCTTGTGGATCATCGACAACGCGCGCTGCGCCAGGTTGCCGTAGTCGTTGGCGAGATCGGCGTTCATCCGGTGCACCATCGCCCGGTGCGAGAAGTCGCCGTCCTGGCCGAAGGGCACCTCGCGCAACAGGAAATAGCGCACCTGATCGAGGCCGTAGGTGGCGACGAGCTCGTGCGGCTCGATGACGTTGCCCAAGGACTTCGAGATCTTCTGACCCTCGTTGGTCCACCAGCCGTGCGCGAAGACGCGCTTGGGCGGCTCGAGCCCCGCCGCCATCAAGAAGGCCGGCCAGTAGACGGCGTGAAAGCGCAGGATGTCCTTGCCGACGACGTGGACGTCCGCCGGCCAAAAGCGCCGGTAGTCGCGGCTGGCGTTGTCCGGATAGCCGACCGCCGAAAGGTAGTTGGTGAGCGCGTCGAGCCAGACGTAGATGACGTGGTCCGGGTTGGCCGGCACCGGGATGCCCCAGTTGAAGCTCGTGCGCGACACCGAGAGATCGAAGAGCCCGCCCTCGACGAAGCGCATCACCTCGTTGCGCCGACTTTCCGGCAGAATGAAGTCGGGATGCGCGCGGTAGTGCGCCAAAAGACGCTCGGCCCAGGCCGAGAGGCGGAAGAAGTAGGAGGGCTCCTCCACCCATTCCACCGGCGCACCCGAGGGCGCCTTGCCGTCCTTGATCTCGTTCTCGGCCCAAAAGGCCTCGTCGCGCACCGAGTACCAGCCGGCGTAGGTGCCGAGGTAGATGTCGCCATTGGCCTCGAGCGTCTGCCACAGCGCCTTGACGGCGCGGACGTGGCGGCTCTCGGTGGTGCGGATGAAGTCGTCGTGGCTGAACTTCCAGGCCGAGGCGAGATCGCGAAAACGGGTCGAGACCTGATCGGTGAAGGCCTGAGGGTCCATGCCGGCGGCGCGGGCGGCCTGCTCCACCTTCTGGCCGTGCTCGTCGGTGCCGGTGAGAAAGCGCACCTCGCGGCCGTCGAGGCGCATGAAGCGGGCGAGCGCGTCGCAGGCCAGCGTCGTGTAGGCGTGGCCGATGTGCGGGCTGTCGTTGACGTAGTAGATCGGTGTCGTGACGTAGTAGCGATCGCGCATCCAGGGCTCCGTCGGGGCGGCCTCCAGACTCGCCGTCGTCTCAACGGCGCCGAGCCGGCTCGGCTCCCGCCAGCGACGCCGCGATGTCGACGAGGAGGCTCGGACGATCGAGGCTCAAGCGCTCGGCCACGTCGTCCAGAATGGCGAGCTTGTCCCACACCTCCCACAGCCGATCAAGCCGACCCCCGCCGAGCCCCGCCAGGATCGGCGCCTCCGCCTCGGCGAGCGGGGCGAGTTCGAGCCCCAGCCGCACCCCCACCGCGCGGCGCACGAGCTGGCCGACGAGCTCGCGCGGCAACGCCGCCTCGCCCGCCTCGAGCATCGCGGTGAGCGCGTCGGCGACGCCGGCGATGCCCGCCTCGCCGCTGCCCGCGGCTTGCGCGAGGCGGCCGGTGAGCGCGGCGTAGTGCGCCGGGGCGTCGTTCGCGAGCAGCCACAAGGCCAATCCCGGACTGCCGCCGGCGAGCGCGGCGGCGGCCGCGGCGGCATCCGGCTCGACGGCGTAGGCGCGCTCGAGCCAGCGCCCGATCGTCGCCTCCGGCACCGCCTTGAGGCGCAGCCTGGCGAGGCGCGAGCGGATGGTGGCGGGAAAGCGGTCGACGCCCTCCGCGGTGAGGATCACGACGACGCCGGCCGGCGGCTCCTCGAGCGTCTTCAACAGCGCGTTGGCCGAGCTGTCGTTCAGGGTATGGGCCTGATCGATGATCAACACACGCGTCGCGCCCACGCTCGTGCGCTGGATGCGCTCGATGGCGCCGCGGACGTCCTCGACGCGGATGGCCGCACGGGTGCCGCGCCCCGCCGGCGGCGGCTCGACGACGACGAGGTCGGGATGCGCGCCCGCCCGCATCGGGCCGACGACCGGGTGGTCCGCCGGCACCGCGAGGCCGTCGCCGCCGCCGGCGAGCAAGAAGCGCGCGAAGCGGTAGGCCAGCGTCGCCTTGCCGATGCCGAAGCGGCCGGTGAAGAGCCAGCCGTGGGGTGGCCGGCCGCTGCGCCAGGCCCGCAGCAGCGCCGCCTCCGCCGCCTCCTGGCCGAGCAGGTCCGGATTGCGGACGGGGGCGACCGGCTCGAGGCTCAAGGCGTCTCCACGGCGGCGAGATGGGCGCGCACCGCGGCCAGGGCGTCGGCGGTGATCGCTTCAGCCGGCCGGGCGGCGTCGACGACGCGAAAGCGCTTGGGCTCGGCGTCGGCGAGGCGGAGATAACCCGCCCGCACGCGCTCGTGGAAGTCCGCGCCCTTGGCCTCGAAGCGGCCGGTGCGCGCGCGGGCGAGGCCGATGTCGGTGGGCAGATCGAGGATCAGCGTGAGACCGGGGCGAAAGGGGGCGAGCCAGCGCTCGTGCAGGGCATCGACATCGGCGAGCTCGAGCCCGCCCACGAGCGCCTGATAGACCCGCGTGCTGTCCCAAAAGCGGTCGCACAACACGACCGCGCCGGCGGCCCCCGCGGGGCGGATGGTGCGCTCGAGATGATCGAGCCGGGCGGCGAGCAGCAAGAAGAGCTCCGCTGCGGGCGACCAGCGGTCGACGCCGCCCTGCACCAAGAGCCCGCGCACCGCTTCGGCGCCGGCGCTGCCGCCGGGCTCGCGCGTCGTGACGACGGCGCGCCCCTCGGCGCGCAGGGCCTCGGCGAGGGCGCCGAGCTGGGTCGACTTGCCCGCCCCCTCGCCGCCCTCGAGGGTGACGAGCCGGGCGAGGCCGGGCGCGCTCAGGTGTCCATCCCGACCAGGTGGCGCAGCGCCGTCCACATCCGGCCGAACACGCTGGCGCGGCCGACATCGGCGCCGACGACGACGGGAACCGTGCGATCCTCCACCTCCGGTGCGGAGATCCTGAGCTCGCCCACCGGCGTGCCCGCCGCGATCGGCGCCTTGACCGGGGCCTCGTAGGCGAGGTCGACCTCGAGCTCGTCGCGGGCGGCGACCGAGAGCGTCACCTCGACGGCCTCGTCGGCGACCAGCGGCACCCGCGCGCGGTCGCCGAACCAGACCGGCGCCTCCTCGATGGTCTCGCCGCCGGCGAAGAGCTCGTAGGACTGAAACGCCCGATAGCCGTGCTCGAGCAGCCGCTCGGCCTCGCGCCGGCGCTCGCCCGGCGTGTCGAGGCCGGTGACGACGAGGATCAGCCGCCGGCCGTCCCGCTCGGCCGAGGCGACGAGGCCGTAGCCGGCGGTCGTGGTGTGGCCGGTCTTGAGCCCGTCGACGCCGTCGACCCGGCCCTGCAGCAGCGGGTTGCGCGAGTCCTGGGTGATGTCGGCGTAGGTGAAGCTCTTCTCGCTGTAGAGATGGTAGAATTTCGGAAAGCGGTCGATGATCTCCGCCGCCAGATGGGCGAGATCACGCACGCTCATGACGTGGCCGGGGTCGGGCCAGCCGCTGGAATTCTCGAAGACGCTGTGGTCGAGGCCGAGCTCGCGCCCGCGCTCGTTCATCTGCTCGGCGAACGCCTCCTCGGTCCCGGCCATGGCTTCGGCCACCACGATGCAGGCGTCGTTGCCGGACTGGACGATGATGCCGCGCAGCAGATCCTCGACCCGCACACGCTCACCGACCTCGACGAACATCTTCGAGCCGCCCATCCGCCACGCCTTTTCGCTGACGAGGAGGCGATCGTCGAGCGACCATTGGCCCTCCTCGAGGCGCTCGAAGACCATGAAGGCGGTCATCAGCTTGCTCATCGACGCCGGCGGCCGCGGCTCGTCGGCGTTTTTGGCGTAGAGGATCTGGCGGCTCGGATAGTCGATGAGGATGGCGGCTTCGGCGAGCGTCTCGAAATCGGTCTGCGCGCGGGCCGGCGCGACCGGCGCGAGCGCGACGAAACAGACGACGAGCGCGATGAGGCGCATGGCGAGGTCTCTCGGTTGGGGGCGGCGCGACGCCGGGGTCGCGCCCGTGGTCAAACGGAGCGGCGGTCGCACCGGTCGGCGGGCTCCTGGACTTCGAGCAGGAAGGCGTCGGCGTAGCCCTGGCGGGCGACGGTGGCGAGCGCGCGGTGCGCCGCATCGCGGCCGGTGAAGGGACCGACGCGCACGCGGGTGAGGCCACCTTCGCGCACGCTGTGGCCGCCGACCGCCCCGTCGAACAACCCCTCCATGGCCGCCGCGGCGTCGCGGGCGCTGGCGCGGTCGCGAAAGGCGCCGGCCTGGATGTACCACGCCCCGCAGCCGGCGGCCACCGCGGTGCGGGTCGGTCGATCGCGCGCCGGGCGCGGCTCGGCGCGCGCGACCGCGGTCCGCTCGGCGGGCCGCGGCGGC
>JBKHCM010000026.1:0-30211 GCA_046541805.1 Alphaproteobacteria bacterium | reverse complement strand
CGGGCTTGCGGCGCCGCCGGCGGCGCTTGGGCTTGGCCGCTTCTTCCTCGCCACCTTCGGCGGGCGGCGTCGCCGCGGCTCGGGCCTCGGCGGCGGCCTCCACCGGAGCTTCCGTGGGGACCGCGACGGCGGCGGGCGCGGCGACCTCCACGGTCGGCGTCTCCGCCGCCGCCTCCCCGGCAGCCGCCACCGACGGCTCGCCGGTGCCGGCGGCGGCGACCTCGCCTTCGCCCTCGCCCTTGCGCTTCGGACGGCGGCGGCGGCGGCGCTTGCGCTTGCCGGCGTCCTCGCCGGCCTTCTCGCCTTCCTCGGCGGCGGCCTTCTCGGCGGGCTTCTCGGCCGCCGCCCGCTCGACCTCCGCCGGCGCCTCGACGACCGCGGCCTCGGGGGCGGCCGCCGCCTCGAGCACGTCGACGCGGAGCTCGGACGCGACCATCCGGTCGTCGACCTTGACGTGGATCTCGACGCCGTAGCGCCGCTCGATCCGCTGCACGTCGAGGCGCTTTTGGTTGAGCATGTAGAGCGCCACCTCGACCGGCAGGACGACGCCGATCTTCGCCGCCTTGCCCTCGACGCCGAGGGCCTCGACCCGCCGCAGCGCCTGCAGGGCCGCGCTCTCGGTCGAGCGACAAAAGCCGGTGCCGTGGCAGACCGGACACGGCTGGGTGCTCAGCTCCAAAAAGCTCGGCCGCAGCCGCTGGCGCGACAGCTCCAGCAACCCGAAGGTGCTGATGCGGCCCACCTGCAAGCGCGCGCGGTCGATCTTGAGGGCGTCGCGCAGGCGCTTTTCCACCTGGCGCTGGTGGCGGTGCTCCGCCATGTCGATGAAGTCGATGACCACGAGCCCGGCGATGTCGCGCAAGCGCAGCTGGCGCGCCACCTCGTCGGCGGCCTCGAGGTTGGTCTTCACCGCGGTCTCGTCGATGTGGCGCTCGCGGGTGGCGCGGCCGGAGTTGACGTCGATCGCGGTGAGCGCCTCGGTGGTGTGGATCACGATCGAGCCGCCCGAGCGCAGCTGGACGGTCGAATCGTGCATCTTGTCGAGCTGGTCCTCGACCTTGTGGGCGAAAAAGAGCGGGGTCTCGCCCTTGTACTGCTTCACCCGCCGCGCCCGCGACGGCATCAGCATGGTCATGAAGGACTTCGCGGTGCGGTAGCCCTGCTCGCCCTCGACCAGCACCTCTTCGATGTCGTTGGTGTAAAGGTCGCGCATGGCGCGGCGGATGAGGTCCGCTTCCTCGTAGATCGCGCAGGGTGCCACCGATTCGAGCGTGCGCTCGCGGATGTCGTTCCACAGCCGCAGCAGGTACTCGTAGTCGCGGCGGATCTCCGCCTTGGTGCGCTCTTGACCGGCGGTGCGGATGATCAGCCCCATGCCGGTCGGCACGTGCAACTCCTGGGCGATCTTCTTGAGCCGCGTGCGATCGGCGGTGGTGGCGATCTTGCGCGAGATGCCGCCCCCCTTGGGCGTGTTGGGCATCAAGACGCAGTAGCGGCCGGCGAGCGACAGATAGGTGGTGAGCGCCGCCCCCTTGGTGCCGCGCTCCTCCTTGACCACCTGCACCAGCATGATCTGCCGGCGGCGGATGACTTCCTGGATTTTGTAGCTGCGCAGCAGCTTCGCCCGCTCGCGACGCAGTTGAGCGGTGAACTCGGCCTGCTCGGCGTCGCCGTCGGCGTTCACGGTGTCGGGGAGCGGTGGCGGCGCCTCGGCGTCGTCCTCCCCGTTGCCGGCCGCGCCGGCGCCGATCTCGTCGTCGACCACTTCCTCGTCACCGCGGTTCTGCGCCAGCTGGGTCTCCAGCTCGGCCAGCCGGTCGCGGTCGGCCTGCGGGATCTGGTAGTAGTCGGGGTGAATCTCGCTGAAGGCCAGAAAGCCGTGGCGGTTGCCGCCGTAGTCGACGAAGGCCGCCTGCAGCGACGGCTCTACGCGGATGACCTTGGCGAGGTAGATGTTGCCTTTGAGCTGGCGCTTACTGGCGGTTTCGAAATCGAAGTCGAGCAGCTGTTGTTCATCGGCGACGACGACCCTGGTTTCCTCGGGGTAGGCCGCGTCGACCAGCATGCGCTTGGTCATGGCGTGGGTTCTCCGAACCTCCACCCGCATCCGCTGCCGGGACGGCGGCCAGGAGGCTCCCCGCGACGCGACGCGCGGCGTCTGCGGCAGGGAGCGCTCGGTCCAGCACGGGGCGGCGATGGGGGCGAAGGCGCATGTTCATCCATCAAAAAGCGACGTCGGCGAGCGGAACCTTCGCAGAGTCGGGCTCCGTCGCGGGGCGAGGCCGGCGGGCGCCGGCGAGGGGGGCGCTCCACGTCAAAGGACGCGGGCCCGGCCCTCGAACTCTCCGCCTTCTTGTATAGGCACCCGTCGCCGTGGACACAATCGCCCGCGCGTACCCGTCGGCTCGCATCATGCACGAGTGGGTAGAAAAGTTCGCTGCTAATTGCAACAGTTTGCGTTAAACTCCTGTCCCGTCATGCTTAGCTGGTTCACCCAAGCGTGGCGCCGCGCCGGGCGGCATGTGCTCGTCGCGTTCGCGCTCCTGCCCGCCTTCGCGGGCCCGGCCGCCACGGCCTCGCTCGAGGCGGTGCGCGTCGGCGCGCACGGCGACTACACGCGCCTCGTCCTCGACACCTCGCGCTCGCTGGCGCCGACGATCGAACGACCGCGGGCGACGACGGTGGTGCTCGAGCTCGCGGCGGCACCGGCCGCGGACCTCGCGACCGCGGGCGACGGGCTGGTGGAACGCGTCGCCGTGGCGCGGACGCCCCGGGGCAGCCGGATCGAGCTCACCCTCAGCGTGCCCGCCCGGGTCAGGGCGGCCTTCGCGCTGGCGCCGGGCGACGGTCGCTGGCACCGCTACGTCGTCGACCTCGAAGCGGACCCGGCAGCGGCGGAGCGGGCACCGCTGCGGGTCGAGGTGCCGGCGCCGGACGCCGCCGGGCCGCGGCGGCGTCCGGGCACCACGGCCGTGGTGCCGAAGCGACGGCCGCCGCCGGAGCCGCCGGTGGTCGTCGTCGACGCCGGTCACGGCGGCCGCGACCCGGGGGCCATCGGGCCGAGCGGGCTCGAGGAGAAGGCGGTCACGCTCGCCGTCGCCCGCGCCCTCGCCGAGCGGCTGCGCGCCGACGGCGCGATCGAGGTGGTGCTCACCCGCGACGACGACCGCGGGCTCACGCTGGCCGGGCGGCTCGCCATCGCCGCCGCCCACGAGGCCGATCTCTTCCTCTCGCTGCACGCCGACAGCCTGCCGCGGCACCCCAAGCTGCGCGGCGCCTCGGTCTATACCCTCTCCGCCGAAGCCTCGGACGCGCAAGCCGCGCGCAAGGCGCGCAAGGAGAACGCGGCCGATGCCCGGCTCGAGGTCATCGACGCCGCCCCCGACGAGACGGTGCGCACCATCCTGACCTCGCTGATGCGCTCGAGCACCGGGCGGCGGTCGACGACGCTGGCGCAATATGTCGCCACCGACCTGGGCGAGGTCGCGCCGCTGTTGCGGCGCCCGCGCCGCTCGGCCAACTTCGTCGTGCTGCGGTCGTTGCACACGCCGAGCGTGTTGGTCGAGCTCGGCTATCTCTCCAATCCGCAGGACGAGGCGGCACTCGCGGATCCGGATCACCGGGACGCTCTGGCGGCCGCGCTCTTTCGCGCCGTGACAGCGTACCTCGCGCGCGGGTAAACTTATCGCCTTGGGCTACGGGAAACCTGGATGCGTTGGTTGTTTCACGCGCTCGGTGCGGGCTTCGGCATGGCGGTCGCCGGTGTCGTCGTCGGTATCGTCGGGGTCTGGATCGGGCTGCAACACTACGGCGCCGAGCTACCGGACCATGCCCAGCTCGCCGACTACGAGCCGCCGATCGCCACGCGGATCTACGCCGCCGACGGGCGTTTCCTCGCCGAATACGCCCGCGAGAACCGGGTCTTCGTGCCGATCGAGGCCATCCCGGCGCGCGTGCAGAACGCCTTCATCGCCGCCGAGGACCAGCATTTCCGGCGCCATATCGGCGTCGATCCCCTGGGCATCGTCGCCGCCGCCATCGACAACGTCGAGCGCTGGCGCAACGACCGCCGCCCCCGCGGCGCCTCGACCATCACCCAGCAGGTCGCCAAGAACTTCCTCTTGACGAACGAGCTGTCGCTCGAGCGCAAGATCAAGGAAGCGATCCTGGCGATGCGGCTCGAGCGGACCTTCTCGAAGGATCACATCCTCGAGCTCTATATGAACGAAATCTATCTGGGCGCGCAGACCTATGGCGTGGCCGCAGCCGCGCTCGAGTATTTCGGCAAGGGGCTCGACGAGTTGACCCTGGCCGAGGCCGCCTTCCTCGCCGGGCTGCCGCGCGCACCCTCGCTCTACGATCCCGAGGACAATCCCGATGGCGCGCGTGAGCGCCGGCGCTACGTCCTCGACCGCATGCTCGCCGACGGCTACATCACCGCCGAAGCGCACGCCGAGGCTGCCGCCGCGCCGCTGGTGAGCGAGACCGGACCGGGCCGCGACGTGGCTCAAGGCCCCTATTTCGCCGACGAGGTCCGGCGCCGGCTGGAGCGCCGCTACGGCAAGCAGGACCTGTTCGAGGCCGGCTTCGTCGTGCGCACCACCCTCGACGGCGAGCTCCAGCAGATCACCGACGAGGCGCTTCGCAACGGCCTCCACGCCTACGACCGGCGCCGCGGCTTCACCGGCCCGATCGCCAGCGTCCCGCCCAACGACGACTGGGTCGAGGCGCTCCGCCAGGTCGACAAGCCGGCTTCCCTCGGCGGCTCCTGGTCCTACGCCGTCGTCTTGGAGCTCGCCGGTGCCGACGCCGTCATCGGCCTAGCCGACGGCGGCACCGGGCGCCTGTTGGGCGAAGATCTCGGCTGGGCGCGGCCGGTGCGCGCGGATGGCAGCCGCGGCCCGGCACCCAGTGCGGCCGGCGACATCCTCGCCCCCGGCGACGTCGTTCTGGTGCGCGAGGTCGAGCCCGACCGCTTCGGGCTGCGCCAGATCCCCGAAGTCGAGGGCGCGGCGGTGGCGCTGGACCCCAACACCGGCCGCGTGCTGGCGCTGTCGGGCGGCTTCAGCTTCGGCCACAGCGAGTTCAACCGCGCCACCCAGGCGCTGCGCCAACCCGGTTCGGCCTTCAAGCCGTTCGTGTACCTGGCCGCGCTCGAATACGGTTACACGCCGCAGACCGCGGTCGACGACGCGCCGGTGAGCATCGCCCAGGGCCCAGGCCTGCCGGTGTGGGAGCCCCGGAACTACGGCGGCGATTTTTTGGGTCCGAGCGCGCTCAGAACCGGCCTCGAGAAGTCGCGCAACCTGATGACGGTGCGGCTTGCCCAGGCGATGGGCATGGAGAACGTGATCGAGGTCGCCGAGCGCTTCGGCATCGAGCGCGGGCTGCTGCCGGTGCCGTCGGCGGCGCTGGGTTCGAACGAGGTGACGCTCTTGGACCTCACCGCCGCCTACGGCGCCTTCGCCAATGGCGGCAAGGAGATCACCCCGCACGTGATCGCGCGCATCCAAGACCGCCAGGGCGGGACCATCGCCAAGGCCGACACCCGCACCTGCGCGGACTGCTCGCGGGCGGCCGCCGACGGCGGCCCGCCGCCACCGCTGCCCGACGACCGCGACGAGCTCGCCGACCCGCGCCACACCTATCAGATCGTCTCGATGCTTCAGGGCGTGATCCAGCGCGGTACCGGCCAGCGCGCGAACGCTCTGGGCCGCCCCCTCGCCGGCAAGACCGGCACCACCAACGACGCCAAGGACACCTGGTTCATCGGCTTCGGCCCCGACCTCGTCGTCGGCGTCTATGTCGGCTTCGACCGGCCGCGCTCCTTGGGCGACCGCGCCACGGGCTCGAGCGTGGCGCTGCCGATCTGGCTCGACGTGATGGCACCGGCGCTCGAGGACGAGCCGATCCGGCCGTTTCGGGTGCCGCGTGGTCTCAAGCTGGTGTCGCTCGAGCACGACGGCGGACGCATTCTCGAGCCCTTCGTCGCCGGCACCGAGCCGGGCTCCGGCTACGCCTTCGCCGGTGGCTACGTCAACGAACGCAGCACGATCGAGGAACCCAACGTCGAAAGCGGCTCCGGCGTCGGCGTGTCGGGCGGCGGATTGTACTGACACCGATCGCGCGTCCGCGGCGTGCGCGGCGACGGGCAGGGCGCGGACCGGCGCCGGGGGCGAAGGCGCGCCCTGCGATCAGCCCCGCCCGCCGCCGATGGACGCTCCGGCTGATGGCGGCGAGATCGATGCCGGCTTCTGCCACGTCCGGCGCCGGGACGGCGCCGCCGCCCACGTTCCCACCGCCTGCGGTCCTCGCGGCGGTCACCTCGCTGCAGCCCCGTCGGGCGGCGAGCGAGCGGCGGTTCGGCTCGGCTTGACGTGAAGGGTGCAGCGGGGCACATGCCGGGCTCGCGCGTTGAGGAGATGCGAGATGGGTGCCGAATTCGACGCCAAGGTCGAGGAAATCCGCCAGGCGACCTCCCTCCTCCGGAGGCGTCTTTAACTGGGACGACTCGCTTCGCCGCCTCGACGAGCTGACCGCCCTCGCCGAAGACCCGAGTTTCTGGAGCGATGCCGAGCGGGCGCAGACGCTGATGCGCGAGCGCCAGCATCTGGCGGCACGCATCGAGCGCCAACGCGAGCTCGAACGCGGCCTCGACGACATCGTCGAACTGGCCGCGCTCGCCGAAGCCGAAGGTGACGCCGAAACCGAGAAGGAGGCCGCCGCCGACCTCGAGCGGCTGGCCATCACCGCGCGCCGCCTTCAGCTCGAGAGCCTGCTCGCCGGCGAGGCCGATGCGCTCGACTGCTATCTCGAGATCAACGCCGGCGCCGGCGGCACCGAGAGCCAGGACTGGGTGGAGATGCTGTTGCGCATGTACACCCGCTGGTGCGAGGCCAAGGGCTACAAGCTCGAATGGCTCGAGGAGACCGCGGGCGAGGAGGCCGGGCTCAAGTCGGTAACGCTCAAGGTTTCCGGGCCCAACGCCTTCGGCTGGCTCAAGACCGAGAGTGGCGTGCACCGGCTGGTGCGGATCTCGCCCTTCGACAGCCAAGCCCGGCGCCAGACCAGCTTCGCCAGTGTCTACGTCTCACCCGTCATCGACGACAGCATCAAGGTGGAGATCGAGGACAAGGACCTCAGGATCGACACCTACCGGGCCTCGGGCGCCGGCGGCCAGCACGTCAACCGGACCGACAGCGCGGTGCGCATCACCCACAATCCGACCGGCATCGTCGTGCAGTGCCAGAGCGGTCGCTCGCAGCACAAGAACCGGGCCGAGGCCATGGATATGCTGCGCGCCAAGCTCTACGAGCTCGAGCGCCAAAAGCAGCGCGAGAAGGCGCAGGCCGAGGAAGCGTCGAAGAGCGACATCGGCTGGGGCCACCAGATCCGCTCCTACGTCCTGCACCCCTACAAGATGGTGAAGGACCTCCGGACGGGCATGGAGACCGGCAACACCCAGGCGGTGCTCGACGGCGACCTCGACCGTTTTCTCGAGGCCTCGCTCGCCCACGGCGTCGGCGATGCCCAGGGCGTCGACGCGGCGGAATAGGCCGCGCCGCGGCGGAGGTCGCCCTTCGCCTCGGTTTCGCCCGCCCGCCGCGGGGCGTAGAACGGTCCCGTCAACGGGGACGTCATCGCCGCTGTTCCACGTCCCCGGCGGAGGTTCGCCATGAAGACCGTGTTCATCACCGGGGCCAGCCGCGGCATCGGCCACGCCACCGCCAAGTACTTCGTCCAGCAGGGCTGGCGGGCGATCACCTGCTCGCGCGACGTCGTGCCGGACAACTGCCCCGTGACCGAGGAGCACCGCCACATCACCGCCGACCTCAGAAAGCGCGAGAACCTCGGCTTCGCCGCCGCCGAGCTCGCCCGGATCCTCGACGGCGAGCCGCTGCACGCGCTGGTCAACAACGCCGGCTATTCGCCCAAGGACGAGGACGGCTCCCGGCTCGGCTGCCTCGACGGCGAGCTCGCGGTCTGGGACGACGTCTTCGCCATCAACTTCTTCGCCGCGGTCTACTTCGCGCGGACGCTGGCGCGCTCGCTCGCCCGCAACGAGGGGTCGATCGTCAACATCACCTCCATCGCCGGCCACCGCGTCCATCCCTTCGCCGGCTCCGCCTACAGCACGTCGAAGGCGGCGCTGGTGGCGCTCACCCGCGAGCTCGCCGCCGACCTCGCGGCCTACGGCATCCGGGTGAACGCGGTGTGCCCCGGCGAGATCAACACCGCCATCCTCTCGCCCGGCACCGAGCAGCTGGTCGAGCGCATCCCGATGCGCCGGCTGGGCTCGCCCGACGAGGTCGCCGCCGTCATCCATTACCTCTGCAGCCCGCAGAGCTCCTACGTAAACGGCGCCGAGATCCCCGTGAACGGTGGCCAGGACGTCTACTGAGCGCGCCGCTCTAGGCGATGACGGGCCGCGGACCGAACGCGCCCGCGGGGGCCGCCGGGTTCAAGCGCCGGTGCCGCGCAGGCGCTCGCTGCGGCGGCGCAAGAGTTCGACCGTCGTGAGCAGCGCGATCGAGACCAGCACCAACAGCGTCGCCACCGCCAGGATCGTGGGGCTGATCTGCTCGCGGATGCCCGACCACATCTGCCGCGGAATCGTGCGCTGCTCGGGCCCGGCGAGAAAGAGCACCGCCACCACCTCGTCGAAGGACGTGATGAAGGCGAAGAGCCCGCCCGAGATCACGCCGGGCAGGATCAGCGGCAGCACGATCTTGAAGAAGACGGTGCGCGGCGGCGCCCCGAGCGAGGCGCCGGCGCGCATCAGCGTCTTGTCGAAGCCGACGAGCGTCGCCGTCACCGTAATGATGACGAACGGCGTGCCGAGCGCCGCGTGCGCCAGGATCAGCCCCGTGTAGGTCTGGGTGAGGTCGAGCGCGCTGTAGAAGAAGAACATGCCCGCGGCGGTGATCACCAGCGGCACGATCATCGGCGAGATCAAGAGGCTCATGATCACCGTGCGGTAGGGCATCTCGGCGCGGGCGAGTCCGAGCGCCGCGAGCGTGCCGAGCCCGGTCGCCACCACCGTCGCGGCGACGCCGATGACGAAGGAGTTGCGCATCGCCCCGACCCATTGGGCATTCTGCCACATGTCCGTGAGCCACGCCCAGCCGAACGGGGCCTCCGGCGCAACCATCCCGTTGGTGAGGATGTCGCGGTACCAGCGCAGCGAGTACGCGTCGGCGTCGAACGCCAGCATGCCGGGCGTGAACGAGAAATAGGGCTCGGCGTTGAAACTCAGCGGCACGATGATGAGGATCGGCATCATCAAGAACAAAAAGACGCAGCCGCAGAGGATGCGGAAGGCGTAGTACCAGAGGCGCTCGAGCGGACCGGCGTAGGCGGGCAAGGCCATCGTTCAGCCCAACTTGATGCTGTCGATGCCGATGAGGCGGTTGTACGTCCAATAAAGGATGACGACGCCCGCGAGCAGGATGCCGCCGAGGGCGGCCGCAAGGCTCCAGTTCAGCGTCGATTCCATGTGGAAGGCGATAATGTTGGAGATGAGCTGGCCGCGCTGACCGCCGACGAGCGCCGGCGTGATGTAGTAGCCGACGGCGAGGATGAAGACGAGCAGCGAGCCCGCGCCGATGCCGGGCACCGTCTGCGGCAGAAAGACCCGGCGAAAGGCGGTGAGCTGGTTGGCGCCGAGCGAGCGCGCCGCGCGCAGATAGCTCGGCGGGATGGTTTTCATGACGCTGTAGAGCGGTAGGATCATGAACGGCAACAGGATGTGCGTCATCGCGATGATCGTGCCGGTGCGGTTGTAGATGAGCGACAGGCGCTGTGCGTCGGTCGTAAGGCCGAGGGCGACGAAGAGGTCGTTGAGCACGCCCTGGCTCTGCAGGAGCGCGATCCACGACGTCGTGCGCACCAAAAGGCTCGTCCAGAACGGCAGCAGGACGAAGATCATCAACAGGTTCGAGTATTTGAGCGGCAGGGTGGCCAAAAGATAGGCCACCGGGAATCCCAGGAGCAGGCACAACAGGGTGATCAGGCCGCTCATCCACAAGGTCCGCCAAAACAACGCCACGTGGAGGCGGTCGTTCTCGGGCGGTTGGGCGAGGCTGCCGTCGGCCGTGAGCTTCAGATCCAAGGCCTGCAGGTAGTAGGACGGGGTTACGCTCCAGGAGGCGACCTTCATCGCCTGCCAGAGCTCGCGGCGGCCCCAGTCCTCGTCGATCTCCAGCAGCGCGGCCCGGTAGGATCCCTCGTCGATGCGCTCGGCGCGCCGGGCGGAGCGGGTGAACAGCGAGCGCGTGCCGGAGAGTTCGCGGTTGACGCGGGTGGCGACCTTGCCGATCTCGCGGCTCTCCCGTGCCGCCACGAGATCGGCAGCGAGCGCCGCGAAGGCGGACTCGCCCGGCAGGCCCGTGCCGTCCCACTCGGCGAGGGCCGCGGTGGTGCGCGGCATGTGGGTGGCGAAGACCGGATCGCTGACCCCACGCCACAACAGCGCGCCGACGGGACCGAGAAAGCTCACCGCGATGAAGGCAAGCAGGGGAGCCACCAGGAGAAAGGCCCTGAGCCTCGCCAAGCGGGTGCTGCGTGCCAGCTTGCGCTTGAGCGGCGTGCCGTCGGCGGCGCGCAACGCCGCCTCCGCCGGCTGGGCGCCGCGGCGTGTCGGCTCCAGCGTCGTCGTGGCCATGCGCTTCTCCGAGGCTCGAGGGACCGCGGCGACGGGCGGAGGCGGGCGCGCCGCCCCCGCCGGCCGATGCTACTGCAGCATCCAGCTGTTGAAGCGCTGGTTCAGCTCTTCTTGATAGTCCGCCCAGAACAGCGGGTCGGCGACGAGCGCCGTCTCCATGTTGTCGGGATTGGTCGGCATATGCGGCTGCATCTCCTCGTCGATGAGCGGGAAGGACGACCGGCGGGCCGGCCCGTAGGAGATGTACTTGGCCTGGTCGGCGAGACGCTGGGTGTCGGTCGAGTACTGGATGAATTCGAGCGCCTCGTCCATGTTGGGCGCTCCGGCCGGGATGACCCAGAGGTCGAGGTCGAGGATCTGGCCGTCCCAGACGATCTCGAAGGGCTGGTTCTCCTCCACCTGGGCGCCGTAGATGCGGCCGTTGTAGGCGGTCGTCATCGCGACCTCGCCGTCGGCCAGCAGCTGCGGCGCCTGGGCGCCCGCCTCCCACCAGACGATATCGTCCTGGATCTTGTCGAGCATCGCGAAGGCGCGGTCGACGCCCTCGTCGGTCGCGAGCACCTCGTAGATCTCGTCGGGCGGCACGCCGTCGGCCATCAGCGCCATCTCGAGGGTGGCCTTGGGCCATTTGCGCAGGCCGCGCTTGCCCGGGAAGGTCTCGGTGTCGAAGAAGTCGGCGATGGTCGACGGCTGCGGGCCGTCTTCGGGGAAGGCCTCTTCGTCGAAGGCGTAGACCGTCGACCAGGAGATCGTCGCGACCGCGCAGGGTTGTAGCGCGCTGTCGATGAAATCCTCCTCGGCCGGCGTGCCGTCCGGGGCCTCCGGCAGCATCGCGGGGTCGATCTCCTCGACCAGCCCCTCGTCGCAGAGCCGGATCGCGTCGGAGAGCTCGACGTCGACGACGTCCCAGGTGACGTTGCCGCTCTGCACCTGGGCGCGGATCGGCGCAACGTTGCCGGTGTAGTCCTCGGAGGTGATGTTGATGCCGGTCTTCTCGGTGAAGGGCTTATGGTAGGCTTCGACTTGGCTGTAGGTGTACTGACCACCCCATGACACCACCGTGAGGTCTTGCGCCGACACGGTGCCGGCGGCACCGAGGGCGAACGCGCTGGTCGTCAGCGCGAGCGTAGGACGTCGCAGGTTCATCGGTCTCTCCCTCTTCGTGATCGACGTGGCGTGTTGAACGGCGGCTTCAGGCGGCGTCGAGCGCCCGGCAGTCCTCGGGGCGCCAGCCCACCGTCGTCGTCTGACCCGGCTGCAGGTGGACGTGGCCGCCGGCATTCGGAATTTTGATGACGAAGTCGTCGTGGCCGCAGACCGTGACGCGGGTGCGGATATGGTCGCCGTGGTAGATCAGCTCCTCGACCCGCGCGTCGAAGACGTTGGGAAGACTGCCGGGCTCGGCGGCGACCGTGACGCGTTCGGGGCGCAGCGACAGCAGGGTGGCGTGGCCGGGGGCGTCGACGTTGACCGGCAGCGCCGTGACGTCGTGGCCACTGGGCAGCGAGACCCGACAATAGCGACCGTTACGCTCGGCCACCTTGCCCCGGAGCTTGTTGGTCTCGCCGATGAACGACGCGACGAAGGCGTTCTCCGGCGCCTCGTAGAGCTGATCGGGCGTGGCCAGCTGCTGGACCTCGCCGTCGTTGAAGACGGCGATCCGGTTCGACATCGTCAGCGCCTCGGACTGGTCGTGGGTGACGTAGACGACCGTGACCCCCAGGTTCTCGTGGAGGTGCTTGATCTCGTACTGCATGGCTTCGCGCAGCTGCTTGTCGAGCGCGCCCAAGGGCTCGTCCATCAAGACCAGCCGCGGCTCGAAGACGAGCGCGCGGGCGAGCGCCACCCGCTGCTGTTGACCGCCGGAGAGCTGCGCCGGCCGGCGGGTTCGAAAGCCGCCGAGCTGAACCATGTTCAAGGCATCGCGCACCCGCCGCTGGATGTCCGGCTTGTCGACGCCGCGCACCTCGAGCGGGAAGGCGAGGTTCTCCTCCACCGTCATGTGCGGGAAGAGGGCGTAGTTCTGAAAGACCATGCCGATGTTGCGCTTGTGCGGCGGCACGTTGTTGATCGGCTGATCGGCGATGACGATATCGCCGTGTGTCGCCGTCTCGAAGCCCGCCAGCATCATCAAGCAGGTCGTCTTGCCGGAGCCGGAAGGGCCGAGCATCGTGAGGAACTCGCCGCGGGCGATGTCGAGGTTGAGGTTCTTCACGACCAGGGTTTCCCCGTCGTAGCTCTTTTGAACCTCGATGAAGCGGACGTAAGCTCCGCTAGCGGACACCGCGGTCTCGGTCATCGGCGGGCATTCCCGTCGGTTCGTTGTGCCGGGCGCTCTAGCCCGGGCCTCCCTTGCAACAGCCGTGCCGTTGACCGCTTCGGCGGTAACGACAAGACCGCGCTGTTCTACGAACATCGTCGTTGCCCATGGAGAGGGCGTCACGCTCACTCGGTGAGCAGCGCTTGGACGCCGGCGAGCGTGTCGGCCTCCGCCGGCGGCTTGTCCTTGCGCCAGCGGGCGATGCGGGGAAAGCGGACGGCGATGCCGGACTTGTGCCGGGCCGAGCGCTGGATGCCCTCGAAGGCGAGCTCGAAGACCTGCTCGGCGGGCACCGAACGCACCGGGCCGAAGCGCTCGATGGTGTGGCGGCGGATCCAGCGGTCGAGCTCGGCGATCTCCTTGTCGTCGAGCCCGGAATAGGCCTTGGCGATGGGCACGAGCCCGCCGTCGTCCCAGACCGCGAAGGTGTAGTCGGTGAAGAGGTTGGCGCGCCTTCCGCTGCCGGCCTGGGCGTAGATCAAGACCGCGTCGACGGTGAGCGGGTCGATCTTCCACTTCCACCAGTCGCCGCGGCGGCGGCCGACCTGGTAGGGCGCTGTGCGGCGCTTGAGCATCAGCCCCTCGACCCGGCGCGCGCGCGCCTCGGCCCGGAGATCGGCGAGCTCGCGCCAGTCGTCGGCGTGGACCAGCTCGGAAGCGCCGATCGCGTCGCGCAGGTCGGCGATCACCACGTCGAGGCGCCGGCGCCGTTCGTCCTGCGGTACCGCGCGGATGTCGGCGCCGGCTTCCTCGAGCAGATCGTAGGCGAGAAAACGCACCGGCGCGTCCTTGAGGATCTTCGCCGACAGCTTGAGCCGGCCGATGCGCTTTTGCAGCGCCGCGAAGGGCATGACGCCGGCCGCGTCCCAGGCCAGGATCTCGCCGTCGAGGACGGTGCCGTCGGCAAGGTCCAGCCCGGCGCGCTCGATCTCCGGGAAGCGCTCGGTCACCAGCTCCTCGCCGCGCGACCAGAGATAGACCGCACCCTCGCGCTTGATCAGCTGGCCGCGGATGCCGTCCCACTTCCACTCCACCAGCCAGTCGTCGCGCGGCCCGAGCGTTTCCGGCTCGGCCTCGAGCTGGGAGGCGAGAAAGAAGGGATAGGGCCGGCTCGCGTCCGCCGCCCCGTCGTCGCCGCGCAACAGCGCTTCGTAGTTCGTGGCCGTCGGCTGCCAGCCGCCCATGAGCCGGTGGCTCACCACCGCGGCGTCGAGGCCGCTCACCTTGGCGATCGCCCGCACGACCAGCCCTCGCGAGACGCCGACGCGAAAGCCGCCGGTCAAGAGCTTGTTGACGACGAAGCGCTGCTCGCGGTCGAGCCGGCACCACCAGCTCTGGATCGCCTGCTTCTGTCCCGCCTCGTCGAGCCGCCGGAGCGGCAGGATGCGCTCTTCCATCCATTCGGCGAGGCCCCGCTCGTCGACCTCGCCCGCGCGCGCGACGGCGGCGTCGACCAGCAGCGCCACGGTCTCGGCGGTATCGCCCACCGCCGCGTAGCTCTCGTCGACGAGCCAGTCGGGGAGTTCGGCCAACTCCTGCGCCCAGGCCCGGAGCGTGCGCGAACCGATCAGCCGCTTCAGGCGCTCGCCGGTGAGGAAGAACAGCGCCCAAGCCGCATCGGCCGCGGGCGCGCTCTCGAAATAGGCCGCGATGGCGTCGATCTTTTCATTCGTTTTGGTCGTGGCGTCGAGCGCGGCGTAGAGCTGGGCGAAGCGCCTCATCCGTCGTCGGCCTCGCCCTCGAAGGCGGTCTCGATGCGCGCGGCGTCGAGACCGCGCTCCTCCCTCAGATAGCGCGCGAGCGTGTCGGCATAGCCGTGGGTGCAGCGTACGCGCTTCGCGCCGGTCTCTTCGATCGTGCGCAGAACGTCCGGCCAGTCGACATGATCGGAGAGGACGAAGCCGCGGTCGTAGCCCCGCCTTCGCCGCTGCCCGCGCACCCGCATCCAGCCCGAGACGAACGCCGTCTGCGGCGCGGCGAAGCGCCGCATCCAGCTCGTGCCCATCGCCGAGGGCGGCGCCAGGACGAGCTCGCCTTTGAACCTCTCCGTCTTGGGCGCGGCGCTCACCGGCGCGGTCGGCGCCAGCCGCACGCCGGCCTCGCGATAGGCCTCGACCATCGCCACCAGGGCGCCGTGGAGATGGACGGTGCGATCCCGCCGGGCGTGGATCTCGGCCAGAAGCCGCTGCGCCTTGCCCAGGGCGTAGCAGAAGAGGATCGAGGTGCGACCGGCCCGGGCGTTGGCGTCCCACCAAGCGAGAATCTCGTCCACGACCTGCGCGCCAGGATCCCAGCGGTAGATCGGCAGCGCGAAGGTAGCCTCGGTGACGAAGCCGTCGCATGCCACGAGCTCGAACGGCGCGCAGGAGGGATCGGCCTCGCGCTTGTAGTCCCCGGTCACGACCCAGACCTCGCCCGCGACCTCGATGCGCACCTGCGCCGAGCCGAGGACGTGGCCGGCGGGATGGAAGGAGACCGTGGCCTCACCCAGGCGCAGCGGCTCGCCGTAGGCGTGGCTCGCGAGGTCGATGTCGGCGCCGAGGCGGCGGCGCAGGATGCCCTCGCCGGGGGCGGCGGCGTGGTAGCGGGCATGGCCAAAGCGCGCGTGATCGGCGTGGCCGTGGGTGACGACCGCGGTCGCGACCGGCCGCCACGGGTCGACGTGGAAGCCGCCGGCGGGACAGTAGAGCCCTTCGGGCGTGAGGGTGAGCACCGGTGTCGCGCGGGTCATGTTCGGAGGTTGGGGTCCGGATCGCGGCGGGCAAGCCCGCTTGACCGCCTGGCGCGCCGCCGCTAGCCGCTGCCGGTCGTCGGAGAGGAAAGGAGCGCGCGCGTTGACCGAAAACACCCTGGAGCTGTTCCGCGAGGACGCCTATGCGCGCGAGACCATCGCGCGCGTGGTCGAGCGGGGCGACGCCGGCGTCGTCCTCGACCGCACCGTCTTCTATCCGATGGCGGGCGGCCAGCCGGGCGACCGCGGCGAGCTCCGCCTCGCCGACGAAACGGTCGTGCCGGTGGTCGACACACGCAGCGACGAGGCCGGCCGGATCGTCCACATCGTGGCGCCGGAGGCCGCGCGCCCGGTCGCGGGCGACGAGGTGACGGCCGCGATCGATTGGCCGCGGCGGCACCGATTGATGCGGGTGCACAGCTGTCTGCACCTTCTGTGCCGCGCCGTCGACGAGCCGGTCACGGGCGGGCAGATCGGCGAGGACCGCGGTAGGCTGGACTTCGCGCTCCAAGGCGAGGTGCCCGCGAAGGAAGTCCTGACCGAGCGGCTCACGGCCTGGATCGCGCAGGACCTCGCCATCTCGCACCGCTGGGTCGCGGCCGCCGAACTCGACGCCAACCCCGAGCTCGTCCGCACGATGTCGGTGAAGCCGCCGCGCACCGGCGGCAAGGTGCGGCTGGTCGAGATCGAAGGCGTCGACCTGCAGGCCTGCGGCGGCACCCACGTCGCCCGCACCGGCGAGATCGGCCGCGTCGAGGTCACCAAGAGCGAGAGCAAGGGCAAGCAGAACCGCCGCTTCACCGTCGCGCTCGTGGACGGCTGAGGCGCTTTACCACCGCTTTACCCTGGACGCCTAGCCTCGGCCACTCCCCGGTCAGAGGTCGCGTCATGGAACCCCGCTACGCCCGTTACGTCTGGCTCACCGATGCGCGCGCCCTCCCCCCGCCAAAGCCGCTGGCCGCCTGGCTCGCCGGCCGCACGCCCGACCCGGACGCCGTGACCGTCGGGCTCGTGGACGCCGGCGCGGAGGGCGTCAGCGGGGGGACGCGCGGCGTCGATGCGCTCGCGGTGGTGGACACCGGCCTCTCGCCGGCGGGCCTGACGGCGACGGTGCGCGCCGGCGCCGACGACCTCATCGACCTGGCGGAACCCGAGGACTGCTGGCGTCGGCGCCTCGCCCGGCTCGTCGATCTCGCCGCGATGCGCCGCGAGGCCGTCCGCCGTCGAACCACCGCGGCGGCCTTTCGCAACCGGGCACGCGGCGCCCTGCCGCCGGCGACCGAGCGGCCGCCGGTGCTGTTCGTCGGCGCCGCCGGCGGCGACCAGCTCCAGGTCGTCGACGCGCTTTCCGGCTGGACGGTGCCGGCCTACGCCGAGACGGCCGCTCACGCCTGCCGCCATCTCGACCGCGGGCTCTACACCGCCGTCGTCATGACCGACATCGCCGATGCGGCAACGCTCGAGGCCACGCTGACGCCGCTGGTCGCCGTGGAGGGGCCGAGCGCGCCCACCTTCGTCGTCGTCCGGCCCGCGCCCGCCGATTACGCCGCCGAGCACGCGATCCGGCTCGGCGCCCACGAGGTGCTCGAGCGCGGTCTGCCGGGCGACCTCGTCCAGCGCCGGCTGGTCGGCGCGGTGCAGGCGGCGGCGCTGCGGGTGGAGTTGCGCGAGCACCAGGCCTTCGCCGGCGCGCTCGACCCGATCACCGGCCGGCTCGAACACGGCCCCTTCCACGCCCATGTTCAAGAGCTGTTGCGGCTCGGCGTGCACCCGCGCGCGGCGCTGGTCGCCGTGCGCCTCGACGGCTTGGACGACCTCAACCGCGAGGCCGGCTTCGCCGCCGGCGATCGGGCGCTGGCCGCGGCCGGCCGCGGGCTCGCCCGGTGCGTACGCGCCCACGACGTCGTCGGTCGCGTCGACGGTGCCGGCTTCGCCATTTGGGTCGAACCGATCACCGAGGCGGCGCTCGCCGCCCTCGCCGCGCGCATCGAGGAACGGGTGCGCCGCGACACCTTGGGCGACGTCGGCCCGCCGATCCGGGCCCGGATCGGCTGGGCGCGCCCAGAGCCCGGCGACGATGCCATCGGGCTCGGCCGCCGGGCGCGGGATGCGGCCCGCCGCTCGCTGTTGCGAGCGGCGGGGTGAGCCTCAGACGCAGTAGAGGCCGCCGTTGACGTTCATCGTCTCGCCGGAGAAGTAGCCGGCGTCGTCGCTGGCGAGGAAGGCGACGCAGCGGGCGACCTCCTCGGCCTCGCCCAGGCGCCCGACCGGGATCTGCGGGACGATCTTGCTGTCGAGCACCTCCTTGGGCACCGCCATCACCATCTCGGTGGCGATGTAGCCCGGCGCCACGGCGTTGACGGTGATGCCCTTGCCGGCCGCTTCGGCCGCGAGCGCGCGGGTAAAGCCGATCGTCGCCGCCTTCGACGCGGAGTAGTTGGTCTGGCCGAACTGCCCCTTCTGCCCGTTGACCGAGCTGATCGAGATGATGCGGCCGAAGTTCCGGCTGCGCATGCCGTCGATCACTTGCCGCGTCAGATTGAAGAGGCTGTTGACGTTGGTGTTGATGACGTCCGTCCACTGCTCGGGCTTCATCCGATGGAACGGCGAATCGCGGGTGATGCCGGCGTTGTTGACCAGCACCTCGATCGGCCCGAGGTCGTTCTCGACCTGCTTCACGCCGGCCTCGCAGGCGGCGAAATCGCTGACGTCGAACTTGTAGACCGGGATGCCGGTGCGCTCGTTGAAGGCCTTGGCCTTCTCGTCGTTGCCGCCGTAGTTGGCGGCGACCTTGTAGCCGGCGTCCTTCAGCGCGACGGAGATGGCTTCGCCGATCCCACGCGTGCCGCCTGTGACCAACGCAACACGTCCGGTCATCTGTGCCTCCCGAATTGGGTTTCGAGTGCACGCAGTCTACGGTTCGCGCCGTTGCGAAGCGATGCGCATTAGGTCGGCTGTACGCGATATCCGCGGTGTTTGCGCCAGCATCAATCCTCGCCCGCCAGACAATCGACCAGATCGTCCGCCAGCTCACGCATGAGCTGGACATAGGCGTCGGGCCCGGGCTCCAGGTCGGCGCCGACCGGGTCGAGCTCGCCGGTGCGAACGTCGGTGCCCGCCGCCAGCGTCTCGACCAGCTGCGGCTCGAACTGCGGTTCCGCGAAGACGCAGACGGCCTCGGCGGCGCGGATGGTGCGGCGCAGCTCCGCGACGTGCGCGGTGCCGGGCGACTGGTCCGGCGACAGCGTGACCGCGCCGACGTCACGCACGCCGAAGGCGTCCTCGAAATAGCCGTAGGCGTCGTGGAAGACGATGAAGGGCACGTCGCGCACTGGCGCCAGCTCGACCTCGAGCGCGCGCTCCAGGGCCTCGATCTCGTCGACCGTGGCCGCGGCGTTGGCGCGGTAGGTGTCGCCGTTGGCCGGGTCGAGCTCGGCGAGCGCGGCGGCGATCGCGCGGGTCATCGCCGCGGCGTTGGTCGGCGACAGCCAGATGTGCGGGTCGACGTCGCCGCGGTCGGCGGCGTGATCGTCGGCACGATCATCGGCGTGATCGTGATCCCCGTGGGCGTGGTCCGCGTGCCCCCGGGCGAAATGCCGCAGCTCGACGCCGGGCGCGTCGAGCAGCGCGAGCCGGCGCGCGTCGCCGGCGAGGTTGTCGAGGCTTCGGGCGAGGAAGGTCTCGAGCGCGTCGCCGACCCAGATGACCAGCTCGGCGTCCTCGAGGGCGGCGGCATCGCTCGACTTCATGCTGTAGGCATGGGGCGAGGTGCCGGGCGGCAGCAACAGGCGTGGCTCGCCGACGCCCTCCATCACCGCCGCGGTGAGCCCGTGGATAGGTAAGATCGTCGCGACGACCGGCGGTGCGGGGCTGGCGGCGGCACCCGCCGCCAGCCCCGCGGCCGCAACGCCGGCGAGCAGCACTTTGTGCATGACGTTCCTCCGCTGCACCCCCTCCTGAACGTAACGTTATATCATAACATCGAGCCCGCAAAGGCCATGCTAGCGGTCAGCGCGCGGCGGCGCTCAGCTCAACAGGCTGTGGTAGAGCTCGCGCGATCGGGCCACCAGGACCGGGTCGAACTGCGCCGCCTCGGCGCGTGGGCGGGGTGGTTCGTGGACCCGCGCGACCGCCCGCGTCAACGCGTCGCCGCGTGGCAGGCCGACGATCTCGGCGAGACCGCCCAGCGCCACGCGCGGCTCGGCGCACAGGCCCTCGTAGCCGAGGATGCGCACCCGCCCGCGCGCGGCCTCGACCTGCGCGTAGGCGGCGATCCAATAGTGTAGCCAATAGTCCAGCTGCTCCGGGGCGCCGTCCGCCGCCGGCAGCGGAAACTCGCCGAAGGCGAAGGGGCGGTGCAGGCGGCCGAACTCGTAATGGCCGATGTCGGACATGTAGGCGGCGACGAACGGGTGCTCGGCCTGCAGTGCCCTAAAGCGCAGGTGCTGGCGCCAGAGCGAGGTCGCCTGCTCGAGCGGCTCGCGCACCGGCACGAGGACGACGGCGCCGGGAAAGAGCCGCGGCAGGAGGTCGAGGCGGGCGATATTGGCGTTGTTCTTCGAGGCGTAGCGCGCCTTCGCGACACCGGCGGCGCGCAGGTTCACGATCTTCTTGAAATGCGCCTCGAGAAAGGCCCGCTCGTCGGCACCGGCGTCGGCCGCGCGCCAGAGCTCGATGCGGTCGTGGTGATACTTCTCGGGCCAGAGCAGGCGCCAGAGGACCTCCTCGAACGCCTCCGGGCTGTCGTAGCCGATCATCACCCCGTCGGCGTGCGCACGCTCGCGCAGGCTCGCGCTCTTGCGAAAGGCCGCCGACAGCCGGTCCCAGAGCAGCGGTGCCGTGACGAAGGGCATGTCGCGGTAGGTGTGGGTGGCGATCTCGTCGAACTCGGCGAGCGCCTCCAACAACAGCGTCGTGCCGGCCCGCGGCAGCGCCGTGACGAAGAGCGGCGGCTCGCTCGCCACCTCCTCGACGCGGCGCGCGAAGAGGCCGGCCTCGATGTCCGCGGCCGCGCGCTGCACCTGCGGCATAGCGAAGGCGACCTTGTGCAACAGGCGCTCGAGCGCCGTGTAGGTCATCTCCATCGCGCGTTCCGCCGGCGATGCAGGAACCACAGGGCGACGACGACCGCGCTCGCCACCAAGATCACGTCGAGCCGCAGCGAGAATGCGGCCACGTCCGCCGCCGCCACCAGCTCGAGCCGGTCGGCGACGACCACCGGCAGCGCGGCCACGGCGAGCGCGGCCACGCTGCGCACCAGGATGACGCCGAAGACATACAGAAGGCGCCGGGCGGCCGCCTGCGCCCCGGCCTCGCGGGCGGCGTCGTCGAGCGCCGGGTCGCGCAGCGCCGACTGCGCGCGGCCCGCCACCGCCAAGCTCTCGCTCGCCCAGGCGGGCACCCGCAGGAGCGTGAAGGCGAGCGCGAACGCCGTGACGCCGAGGGCGGTGACGAGCGCGGTCACCGTTCGGTCGAGTCGCGGTCGTCCGCACGGCGCCGGCTGCGCCCCGCGGCGACGAGACGCTTGAACGGGTACCAGACGAACCCGACCACCGCCAGGGCAACGGCCGCGAGCAGGGCGATGACCGCGCCGATCGCCCCGAGCCCCGCGCCCGGCCCGAGATAGGCCGCGGCAGGCCCGGCCAGAGTGATCAGGGCGATCGCCGCCAGAGCCGTCGTGACCAACTGCATGAAGCCTTCTCCCTAGGGGTTGCGGTCAGCGCTCGGCCACCACGGCCTCGCACTCGGGGAACGTGTCGAAGTCGAACCAGTCGGCCGGCAGCCAGTGGGCCTCCGAGACCACCACCACCTCCTCTTTGGTCTCCGCGTCGCGGAAGTTCACCAGCTCGAACGGGACCGAGCCGTCCGGGGCCACCTCGAAGACGCGCCCCTGCATGGCGCTGGTGATCGCCACCGTGCCGTCGGGCAGGCGCTGGTGCTTGCCGCGGATGCCGGTTTGGAAATCGTAGGCCGCGCCGTCAACCAACACCTCGACGTCGTAGGTCTCGGGCTCGACGGCGACGATGCGGCTGGGGCCGCGGTTCATGTTGTTGTCGAAGATCATGATGCGGCCGTCGGCCAGCCAGTCGGGGTCGTGCTGACGCCGGCCGATGCCGAAGCGGTACCAGCGCACCTCCTGGCTCTCGGGATCGACCGCCATCACCAGGTTGAGCGAGCGCAGGCTCAACATCACGTCGCCCTTCTCGAAGCCGGGAAAGCGGTCGGCGCGTGCCGGCGGCAGCGGATCGACGTCGTTCATGTGATGCGGGTCGTGCGACCATTTCGGCTCGTCGCGCTTGTAGTCGTCGACCTGCCGGATCCCCAGGATGTCGATCCCGGGGTTGGCCGCCATGATGTCGTGCAGGTGGAACTCCTGCAGCGTGCGGCCGTCCGAAACGGCAAGCTCGACGACGTTGTCCCGGAATTCCTCGTCGAGGGGCGTGTCGGGCTGCTCGGCCGGTCCGGCGCGCAGCGCCCAGACCGAATCGCTCCACGGCGCGTAGGTCACGGCGTGATGATAGCCGCCGGTGCGCGACCACTGCTCGCGGCCGCAGACGTCGAAGCGCCGCAGCGACTTGCCGTGATCGAAGGCGAAGATCACCGAGCCGTCCGGCAGCACGGCGAAGCCGTGAGGAAACTTGTAGAACGGGGTGGCGATCTCCACGCCCTCGGGAACCTCGATCCCCTCCTCGTGCAGATGCCAGACGTGGCGGGCGGTCATCTCGGGATCGAGCGCGAGGGCGGCGTGGACGCGCTCGCCGTCGAGCTCGAACATGCCGACGACGATGCGCCAGCCCGGCCGGGCGTCGGGGGCATGGCGCACGTAGACGCCCTCGAGGTCGTGGCCCGGCGCCGCCACGGGCGCGAGCCCGTCGTCGATGGCGAAGCTCACCGGCGCGATCAGGTCGGCATGGGTCTGCGCGTCGTCCTGGCGACTGGTCTCGTAGACCGCGCGGAACAGGTCGTAGGTGCTGTCGCCGAAGGACTTCACGCCGTGGCCGACCGAGGCCACCACCGGCGCGGTACCGCCGCGCTCGGCGTAAACCATCGCGCACAGAAGCGCCACCGCGACACCCAGGCTCAACACGACGACGGAGCCGACGAAGTAGAGCGGCACCGACACATTCAACATCGACCGAAGACGCCGCACCCCCGCCTCGCTTCGCTGCGTTCCGTCCAATGTGTTCTACGGACGTGGCGACACCGAGTCTATTCCGCCGAAGGCGCGTGCGGGCGCGCGGGCGCGCGCCGGGGCGGCGCCGGGCGCGCTGAGCAGATGCCGGTGGTGCGCCACTGCCGACCCTGCGGTCGGCGCCGACGGCCAGCCGCGGGCGAAGGCTGCGGGCACGGGTGCGCGTCGTCTGGACCGTCGGCGAATCCGGGCGAAGCTGGTGCGGAGCCCGGCAAACTGCTATCTTAAAAGTTTAGCATTTTTTTCTTGAGCAACCGATGCGCACCATCGCCCTGGCCCTGGCGCTGTTCGCTCCGGCGATGAGCGCGGCGGGCGTGTGGCAGTTCAGCGCGGCCGACACGTTCGGCTGGCGACGTGCCCGGATCGTCGCCGGGGATGACCGCCTTGCCATCGTCTGCCCACCGAACGCCGCACCCTTCGCCAACCGCTCCGAGGTCGGCCGCGAGGACGGGCGGTTCACCCTCGGCCTCGAGGTCGACGATGACCTGCTCGGACGTTCTCTGCGAGGCCGATCTGTCGCCGCGGACTTGGCGCGCGCTGATGGTCGGCGAGCGCGTCACCGTTTGGATCGACGACTGGCGAGGGCACAGCTTCCCCCGCGCCGGCTCGGCCGCGGCGCTGCGCCCCTGCAGCCCCGACGACTGAGGTCGGGGCCGGCCCTCATGCAGTTTCGACCGCCTCCACCAACGCCTCGGCGACCTTCACCGAGCGTTCGGCCCGGTCCTTGACCGGTCCCTCCTCGGTGATCTCGGCGAGATCGCGCTGGGCGGTGTCGAGCCGGGTCGCGGCGCTGTCGCGGGTGACCGCGGCGAGATCGAGCCCCTCCTCGGTCAACACGATGCACCCGTCGGCCCGCACTTCGGCGAAGCCACCCGCGACGAAGAAGCGCTTGGTCACGCTGCCTCCGTCGTGCACCGCGACCACGCCGGACCGCAGGAGCACGACCATCGGCGCGTGCTCGACGAGGATGCCGAGATCGCCGTCCTCGCCGGGCATGATCACCATCTCGCAGGCCTCGCTGGCGAGCGCGCGCTCCGGCGAGACCAACTCGAAGTTCAGCTTGTCGGCCAAGTCCAGCGCTCCCGCCTCAGGTCTCGGCGGCCATCTTCTTGGCCTTCTCCACCGCCTCGTCGATGTTGCCGACCATGTAGAAGGCGCCCTCGGGGAGGTGGTCGTAGTCGCCCTGGACGATTCCCTTGAAGCCTTTGATGGTGTCTTCGACCGTGACGAGCTTGCCGGGTGAGCCGGTGAACACCTCGGCGACGAAGAAGGGCTGCGAGAGGAAGCGTTGGATCTTGCGCGCGCGGGCGACGGTGAGTTTGTCATCCTCGCTCAGCTCTTCCATGCCGAGGATGGCGATGATGTCCTGTAGCGCCTTGTACTTCTGCAGCGTCTCCTGGACGTCGCGCGCGACCTTGTAGTGCTCGTCGCCGACCACCTGCGGGTCGAGAATGCGCGAGGTCGAATCGAGTGGATCCACCGCCGGGTAGATGCCCTGCTCCGAGATCGAGCGCGACAGCACCGTGGTGGCGTCCAAGTGCGAGAAGGTCGTCGCCGGCGCCGGGTCGGTGAGGTCGTCGGCCGGCACGTAGACCGCCTGCACCGAGGTGATCGAGCCCTTGGTGGTCGAGGTGATCCGCTCCTGCAGCTCGCCCATGTCGGTGCCGAGCGTCGGCTGGTAGCCGACCGCCGACGGGATGCGCCCCAACAGCGCGGACACCTCGGCGCCCGCCTGGGTGAACCGGAAGATGTTGTCGACAAAGAAAAGGACGTCGACACCCTCGTTGTCGCGGAAGTATTCGGCGACGGTGAGGCCGGTCAGGCCGACGCGGGCGCGGGCCCCGGGCGGCTCGTTCATCTGCCCGTAGATCAGCGCGACCTTCGACTTGGAGATGTCGTCGAGGTCGATGACCTTGGATTCGACCATCTCCCAGAAGAGGTCGTTGCCCTCGCGGGTGCGCTCGCCAACGCCGGCGAACACCGAAAAACCGCCGTGCGCCTTGGCGATGTTGTTGATGAGTTCCATGATCAACACGGTCTTGCCGACGCCGGCGCCGCCGAAGAGCCCGATCTTGCCGCCCTTGGGGTAGGGCGTGAGCAGATCGACCACCTTGATCCCGGTGACCAGGGTCTCGGTGTCGGTGGCCTGATCGACGAACGCCGGCGAGGGCTGGTGGATCGCCATCGAGACCTCGGCGCCGATCGGCCCGCGCTGGTCCACCGGCTCGCCGACGACGTTGAGGATGCGCCCGAGCGTCTTGCGGCCAACCGGCACCGCGATCGGCTCGCCGGTGTTGATCACCTCCTGGCCACGCATCAGCCCGTCGGTGCCGTCCATCGCGATGGTCCGCACCGTCGACTGACCGAGATGCTGCGCGACCTCGAGCACGAGCCGCTGGCCGTTGAGCTCGGTGTGGAGCGCCGTCAGGATGGGCGGCAATTCGCCCTGAAATTCGACGTCGACGACGGCACCCAAGACCTGCGCGATGCGGCCCGTCGAAACGTTGGTCGTACTCAGCTCGTCCATGGTCTCGTCCCGTCTGCGATCCGGCTCAAAGCGCTTCGGCACCGGACACGATCTCGATCAGTTCCTTGGTGATCGCCGCCTGCCGCTGGCGGTTGTAGCTCAGCGTCAGCTTGTCGATCATCTCACCGGCGTTGCGGGTGGCGTTGTCCATCGCCGCCATCCGCGCACCCTGCTCGGACGCCGCGTTCTCCAACAGGGCTTTGTAGATCTGGATCGCCAGATTGGTCGGCAGGAGCTCGGCGAGGATGCGCTCCTCGCCCGGCTCGAACTCGTAGAGCGCGGCCGGCTCGTTCGACGCCGCGGCGCCCCCCGCCGGCGCCGGCGGCACCTCCACCGGCACGAGCTGCTGGAAGGTGAGCTCGGAGCTGATCGCCGTCTTGAAGCGATTGTAGACGATGGTGGCGGTATCGATCTCACCGGCGTCGAAGCGGTCCGTCACCATCTGCGCGATGCGCTCGGCGTCGGCGAAGGGGATCCGGTTCTTCGACACGACATCGGAAACATAGGCCTCGATCAGATCCTCGCGGTCGCGGCGCAGCAGATCGCGGCCCTTGCGGCCGATGCAGATGATCCGCACGCGCTTGCCGTCGCTCTCGAGCTCGGCGATGCGCCGGCGCGCACCGCGCACGATCGAACTGTTGAAGCCGCCGCACAGACCACGATCGGCGGTGGCGACCAGCAAAAGGTGGGTATCGTCCCGCTCGCTGCCGGTCATCAGGCGGGGCGCTTCCGGCATGCCCTCGACCCCCCGCGCGAGGTTGGCGAGCATCTCCGCCATCTTCTCGGCGAAGGGCCGCGAGCGTTCGGCCTGCTCTTGGGCACGCTTGAGCTTCGACGACGCCACGAGCTTCATCGCGCTCGTGATCTTCTTCGTCTGCTTGACGCTGTTGATGCGGTTACGGAGTTCCTTGAGGCTCGCCATGACCGGATCTCAGGCGAAGGCGTTGGCGTAGCTCTCGACGAGCGCCTTGAGCTTGCCCTCGGTCGCCTCGTCGAGCTGGCCGGTGTCGCGGATCGCCTTCAAGATGTCCTGGCCCTTGGCGTTGACCTCGTGGATCAACCCCTCCTCGAACCGTTGGACGTCGCCGACGTCGACCGGATCGAGATAGCCGTTGACGCCGGCGTAGATGACGCAGACCTGCATCTCGTTGGTCAGCGGCGAGTACTGCCCCTGCTTCAAGAGCTCGGTGAGGCGCGCGCCCCGGCTCAACAGGCGCTGCGTCGAGGCGTCGAGATCGGAGGCGAACTGGGCGAACGCCGCCATCTCGCGGTACTGAGCGAGCTCGAGCTTGATGCGGCCGGCGACCTTCTTCATCGCCTTGGTCTGAGCGGAGGAACCGACACGGCTGACCGAGAGGCCGACGTTCACCGCCGGCCGAATGCCTTGATAGAACAGATCGGTCTCGAGGAAGATCTGCCCGTCGGTGATCGAGATGACGTTGGTGGGGATGTAGGCCGCGACGTCGTTGGCCTGGGTCTCGACGATCGGCAGCGCGGTGAGCGAGCCGGCGCCGTGGTCGTCGTTGAGCTTGGCCGCCCGCTCGAGCAGGCGCGAATGGAGGTAGAAGACGTCGCCCGGGAACGCCTCGCGACCGGGCGGGCGGCGCAGCAGGAGCGACATCTGGCGGTAGGCGGTCGCCTGCTTGGAGAGGTCGTCGTAGACAATGACAGCGTGCATACCGTTGTCGCGGAAGTATTCGCCCATGGCGCAGCCGGCATAGGGCGCCAGGAACTGCATCGGCGCCGGGTCCGAGGCCGTGGCCGCGACGACGATGGAGTATTCCATCGCGCCGTTGTCCTCGAGAGTCTTGACCAGTCGGGCCACGGTGGCGCGCTTTTGGCCGACCGCGACATAGACGCAGTAGAGCTTCTGGCTCTCGTCGTCGCCGGCGGCCTGGTTGTACGGCCGTTGGTTGATGAAGGTGTCGACGGCGATCGCGGTCTTGCCGGTCTGGCGGTCGCCGATGATGAGCTCGCGCTGGCCGCGCCCGATCGGGATCAGGCTGTCGATCGCCTTCATGCCGGTGAGCATCGGCTCGTGCACCGACTTGCGCGGCATGATGCCGGGCGCCTTGACGTCGACCAGGCGGCGCTCGGTGGCCTCGATCGGGCCCTTGCCGTCGAGCGGATTGCCGAGGGCGTCGACGACACGGCCCAAGAGCCCCTTGCCGACCGGCGCGTCGACGATCGACTTGGTCCGCTTGACGAGGTCGCCCTCGCGGATCTGGCGGTCGTCGCCGAAGATCACGATGCCGACGTTGTCGTTCTCGAGGTTCAGCGCCATGCCGCGCGTGCCGTCGGCGAACTCGACCATCTCGGAGGCCTGGACCTCGTCGAGACCGTAGACCCGCGCGATGCCGTCACCCACGCTGAGGACGCGGCCGACCTCGGCCACTTCGGCCTCGGCGCCGAAATTCGCGATCTGTTCCTTGAGGATGGCGGAGATTTCCGCCGCGCGGATGTCCATCAGCCGGCCCCTCTCATGGCGAGCTCGAGATGTCGGAGTTTGGTTTTGACGGAGGCGTCGATCATGCGCGAGCCGACGCGCAGGACGAGGCCACCCAGGAGATCGGGATCGACCGCCGTCTTGAGCTGGATGGTCTTGCCCAGCGACGCCCGGGCCATCTCGCGCACGGCTTCCTCCTGCTCCGGCGCGAGCGGTACGGCCGAGACGACCTCCACCGTCGCCTCACCGCGGCGCTCGGCCAGGAGCGTCGCGAAGGCGACGACCATGTCGGCGAGCAGATCGAGGCGCTCCTGCTCACCCAAGACGCCCAAAAAGCGCCCGGTGAGATCGTGGAAGCCGGCCTTCTCGCCGAGCGCGCGGACGATGCCCGTCTTCACGTCGGTCTTGACCACCGGGCTCCGCAGCGCGCGGCCGAGCTCGGCCGATTCCTCGAGCATGGCGGCGACGGTCTCGAGGTCGCGCGCAACCGCGTCGAGGGCGTCCCGCTCGCGCGCCAAGTCGAAAAGCGCCGAGGCGTACCGGCCGGCGACACCGATCACGCTGGCGGAAGTGGATGACACGTCGTTCTCGTCCCGCGCTGTTGGATGAGCCCGAGTTCGGCGATGAGCGCGCGTGCGTGCCCGCGACGGAGCGTCCCACGCGCGGGGCGGGTGCTAGCACAGGGGGTGGGGGCGTTCAAGCCGACCCCCGCACGGCCGCTGCGGCAGCGCATCAAAGGAAACTCTCGGGGTCCGGGTCGACGAAGAGGCGCAGCCGCCCCGGCAGCTTCACGCCCGCGAGCCAGCCGCGCAGCACCGCGCCCAGATCGACGCCCGGCACCGCACTCACCAACAGCCGCTCGCGATGGCGCCCGCGCAACAGCGCCAGCGGCGCCGGAGCCGGGCCGAGCACGCGCACGCCCTCCCGGCGCGGGGCGGTGCGGGCGACCTCGCGACCCAGCGCCTTGACCGCGTCGCGGTCGGGCCCGGAAAGGATGACGGCGGCGAGCCGGCCGTAGGGCGGCAGTCCGGCCGCACGCCGCTCCGCCGCCTCGTCGGCGCGAAAGCGCGCGACGTCGCCGGCGGCCACGGCGGCAAGTGCCGGGTGCTCGGGCAGATGCGTCTGGACCACCGCCCGCCCCGCCCGCTCGCCGCGTCCGGCCCGGCCCGCCACCTGGTGGAGGAGCTGGAAGGTGCGCTCGCCCGCGCGGAGGTCGCCGCCGGCAAGGCCGAGATCGGCGTCGACGACGCCCACCAGGGTGAGGCGCGGGAAATGGTGGCCCTTGGCCAGCACCTGCGTGCCCACCAGCACGTCGAGCCGGCCGGCCGCGGCGTCGTCCACCAGCGCCGCGAGCGCCTTGGTCGAGCCCGGCCGATCCGCGGTCATCACCGCGATGCGGGCCGCGGGGACGAGCGCCTGTGCCTCCTCGGCGATGCGCTCGACCCCCGGCCCCGCCGCCGCAAAGCTCTCGACCGCGCCGCAGGCCGGGCAGTGCGCCGGCTCGGGCCGGCCGTAGCCGCAGTGGTGGCAGAGCAGCCGCCGCCTGAGCCGGTGCCAGACCAGCCAGGCGCTGCAGTTGGGGCAGCGCTCGCGATGCCCGCACGCCCGGCAGATCAAGAGCGGCGCGTAGCCGCGGCGGTTCAAGAACAACAGCGCCTGCTCGCCGCGCGCGACCGTCTCGGCGAGTGCCGTCGCCAGCGTCGGCCCGAGAAAGCGCCCGCGCGCAGGACGATCGCGTTTGAGGTCGACGAGGCGGACGTCCGGGGTCGCCGCCCCGCCGTGGCGCTCCGGCAGCACGAGATGGCGCAGCGGCGCGGCGGCGGCGGGCGGCGGCACCACCCCGGCGCGCGCCAGCGTCTCCAACGCCGGCGTCGCCGAGGCCAGGACCAGCGGACAGCCGGCGAGCTCGGCCCGGAGCTCGGCGACGTCGCGGCCGTGATAGGGCACGCCGTCGTCCTGCTTGAAGCTGGCGTCGTGCTCCTCGTCGACGACGACGAGACCGAGCTCGCCGAGCGGCAGGAAGAGCGCCGAGCGCGCGCCGACCACCACCCGCGCCCGGCCGTCGAGGGCGGCGCGCCAGTGCCGGCGGCGCAGCGCCGGGCCGAGCCCCGAATGCCAGACCACGGGCGGCGCGCCGAAGCGCTCCTCGAAGCGGGCGAGCCACTGCGCGGTGAGCGCGATCTCCGGCAGGACGACGAGCGCCTGACGCCCGGCGCGCAGGCACGCCGCCACCGCCTCGAAATAGACCTCCGTCTTGCCCGAGCCGGTCACGCCTTCGAGCAGAAAGCCCGCGCGGCGGCGCGCGGCGACGGCGGCGACCAGCGCGTCGGCG
>JBKHCM010000025.1:0-30293 GCA_046541805.1 Alphaproteobacteria bacterium | reverse complement strand
CCGCCGCTGCGGCTGCCGGGGCCGGATCCGCAGCGGGGGCCGGCCGCGCCGCGCCGGCGGCGGCGGCGGCGGACGAGCCCAGCTTCGCCGAGCGCCTGCGCCAAGGCGAGCTTTGAGCGTCGGATCGCGTTGACGAACGCGGCGGCGGCGGCAATCTCCGTCGCCATGGAGTTCGAGCCCTTTCGCCCCCGCTTTCCCTGGTACGGCCCGCACCTGCAGTCGATGCGCAACCCGCTTTCGCCGCCGCCGGTCCTGCCGAGCGGGCCGGGCGAGCGGGTGGCGCTGGCCTTGGGCGACGGCGACGTCCTGCAGGTGCGCCGCGACGCCCCGCCCACGCCCGACCCGGGCCATCCCACGGTCGTGCTGCTGCACGGCCTCGGCGGCTGCGAGACCAGCAACTACATGCTGGCGGCGAGCCGCTGGTTCACCCGCGAAGGCGCCGTCGTCTGGCGCATCAACCTGCGCGGCGCCGGGCCGTCGCAGGCGACCTGCCGCGACTGGTCCCACGGCGGCCGCTACGGCGACGTCGAGGCGTTCTTGCCGCAGCTCGACGCCGGCCCCGCCGGCCTCTTCCTCATAGGCTTTTCGCTCGGCGGCAGCGTGCTGTTGAACTACCTCGCCCGCGGCCGCGTCGACGCGCGGGTGGTCGCCGCCGCGAGCGTCTCCGCGCCGCTCGACCTGCCCGCCGCATCGGAGGTGCTGCACGCGCCCAAGAACCGGCTCTACCACGACTATCTCCTGCGCGCGCTCAAGCGCGACTATCTCAACCCCCACTCCTCGCTGACGCCGGCGGAACGGGAGGCGGTGCGCCGGGCGCGCACGCTCTTCGAGGTCGACGACCGCTTCACCGCGCCGCATCACGGCTTCGGGCGCGCCATCGACTACTACCGCGAGGTGAGCGCGCTTTCGCGCCTGTCGGCGATCGCCGTGCCGACCGCGCTCCTGCACGGCGCCGACGACCCCTTCATCCCGCCCGACCCCTACCACCGCGCCCACGGCCGCGCGGTATGGGTGGGCCTCGCCGCCGGCGGCGGCCATCTCGGCTTCCACGACCGCCAGGGCCTTTGGCACCTGCGCCAATGCTCGCGCTTTCTGGCGCAGCTGGGTCTCGTCGGCGAGGGCTTGCCGGCCGCGGCCGCGATGTGCTCCTGAACGGGCACGATCAGGGGAGCGAGCCGATGGGCCAGGATCTGTTCAGCGCGTTGAGCGCCGCCTCACCGGCGCCGGAGAAGGTGGTGCTCACCACCCCCGAAGGCCGCCGGCTGACCTACGACGACCTCTTCGCGATGGCGCGGCGGTTCGCCCATCTGCTCGCCTTGCGCGGCGTCGGCCCCGGCGACCGCGTCGCCGTGCAGGTGGAAAAGTCGCCCGAGGCCCTGGCCCTCATCCTCGGCGTCGCCGCCGCCGGTGCGGTCGTGCTGCCGCTCAACACCGCCTACACCAAGGGCGAGGTCGACTTCTTCGTGGGCGACGCCACGCCACGCGTCCTGGTGGCGACGCCGGCGCGCGCCAGCGAGCTCGGTGCCGTCGCCACGCGCCACTCGAGCCGGCTCGAGACGCTCGGCACCGAGAGCGACGGCTCGCTCGCCGGCGCCCTCGCCGGGGCCGATGCGGCCTTTAAGCCGGTGCGCCGCGCCGGCTCGGACCTCGCCGCCATCCTCTACACCTCGGGCACCACGGGGCGGGCCAAGGGGGCCATGCTCAGCCACGACAACCTCGTCGCCAACGCCCGCACCCTGGTCGAGGTCTGGCGCTTCAGCGAGCACGACGTGCTCATCCACGCGCTGCCGATCTTCCACACCCACGGCCTTTTCGTCGCCACCAACACCCTGCTCCTGGCCGGCGGCTCGATGCTGTTCCTCGAGCGCTTCGACGCCGAGACGGTGGTCCGGCTGATGCCGCAGGCGACGGCGATGATGGGCGTGCCGACCTATTACACGCGGCTGTTGGCGCACCCCGACTTCGACCGCGCGCTCAGCGCGAGCATGCGCCTGTTCATCTCCGGCTCGGCACCGCTCTCCGCCGAGGTCCACAAGGCTTTCTTCGCGCGCACCGGCCACGCCATCCTCGAGCGCTACGGCATGAGCGAGACCGGGATGAACACCTCCAACCCGTATGCCGGCGAGCGCCGGCCGGGCACGGTGGGCTTGCCGCTCCCCGACGTGCAGCTGCGCATCACCGAGCCCGAGACCGGCGCGGTGCGCCCGCCGGGCGAGGTCGGCGTCATCGAGGTCAAGGGGCCGAACGTGTTCGCCGGCTACTGGGGCCTCGAGGAGCAGACCGAGGAGGCCTTTCGCGCCGACGGCTGGTTCGTCACCGGCGATCTCGCCCGCATCGACGACGACGGCTACGTCCACATCGTCGGCCGCGACAAGGACCTCATCATCTCCGGCGGCTTCAACGTCTACCCGGCCGAGGTCGAGGCCCATCTCGACGCCCTCGCGGGCGTGGCGGAAAGCGCCGTCATCGGGGTCCCGCACCCCGACCTCGGCGAGGGGGTGACCGCCGTCGTCGCCCTCGAGCCCGGCGCCAAGCTCAGCGAGAACGAGGTCCGCCAAGCCCTCGCCGGCGAGCTCGCCGGGTTCAAGCAACCCAAGCGCGTGTTCTTCGTGCCTACGCTCCCCCGCAACGCCATGGGCAAGATCCAGAAGGTGAGCCTGCGGGAAACCTACCGCGACACCTACGCGAGCGGCGGCTGAGCCCCGCGCCCGCCCGTGCCGCCTCGCTCGCCCTCGGCGGGTGCCAGCCGATGCGAGCGGCGTCGCTCGCGGTGTCGCCGGCCCGCGCGGCGGGCGGTGCGCCCACCGCGTCGAGCTTGCCGCGAGGGCCGCTGGCGACGCATGGTCCGGCGGTCGGCCTCAGCGGGAGTGCGTGCCTTGAGCGAACTGAATCTCGGCCTGTTGAAGACGCTTTGCGAGACGCCCGGCGTGCCGGGCCACGAGGAGCGGGTGCGCGACCTCATCGCGCGCGAGGTCGAGGGCCTCTTCGACGCGGTCGAGGTCGACCCGCTGGGCTCGCTGTTGTGCCGGCGCGACGCCCGCAGCGCTACCGCGCCGCAGAAGGTCATGCTGCTCTGTCACATGGACGAGATCGGCTTTCTCGTCAGCCACATCACCGATAAGGGCTTTCTCTATCTCCAGCCCGTCGGCGGGTTCGACGCCCGCAACCTGTTCTCGCGCCGCGTGCTGGTCTGCACCGACGCGGGCGACTTCAAGGGGGTCATGAACCCCGGCGGGCGGCCGGTGCACATCGCCACGGCGGAGGACAGAAAGAAGGTGCCGGAGCCCACCGAATTCTTCGTCGACCTCGGCCTGGGGGCGAAGGCGAAGGAGGTCGTCAAGGTCGGCGACATGGTCGTCATGGACGAGCCGTTCGTCGAGATGGGCGACAAGCTGGTCGCGAAGGCGCTCGACAACCGCATCGCCTGCTGGCTCGGCATCGAGGCCGTGCGCGGGCTCGCCGGCGCCGCGCACGGCGCGGAGATCCACGTCGCCTTCACCGCCCAGGAGGAGGTCGGGCTCCGCGGCGCGCGCACGGCCGCCTTCGCGGTGCGCCCGGACATCGGCATCGGCATCGACACCACGCTCGCCTGCGATACCCCCGGCGTGCCCGACCAGGACCGCACCACGGTGCAGGGTCAGGGCTTCGGACTGCACATCCGCGACAGCTCCTTCATCGCCGACAAGGCGCTCGTCGCCGACATCGAGGCGCTCGCGAAGGCCCAGGACATCCCGTATCAGCGGACGATGCTCAAGGCCGGCAGCCAGGACGGCGCCGCCGCGCAGCAGGCGGCGGCGGGGGCGCGCGCCGTCGGCGTCGTCGTCGGCACCCGCTACATCCACACCGTCACCGAGATGGTCGACAAGGCCGATCTCGCCGCCGCCCGCGACATCCTGGTGGCGTATCTGAGGCGGACGTGAGCGTCGTCGTCGCGGCTTGTCGCGGCTTGTCGCGAGGGCGGCCCTGGCGTAGGCGACGGCGAGACGACAGCCGCGGCGAGGGGAAGGTCATGGCGCAGTGGCGCTACGGCGTCGAGGACGGCATCGGTTGGTTCAGCTTCGAGCGCCCCGAGGCCCGCAACGCGCTCACCTACGAGATGTACGAGGGCTTGCGCGACGTCTGCCGCGACGTGCCCACCGACGGCTCGGTCCGCGCGCTCGTCGTCACCGGCTCCGGCGGCGCCTTCGCCGCCGGCACCGACATGGCGCTGTTTCGCAGCTTCGCGACGGCCGAGGACGCGTGGACCTACGAGGCGCGCATGGAGGCGGTGTTCGCGGCGATCGAGCGCTGCCCGGTGCCGACCATCGCCGCCATCGACGGCGCCTGCACGGGTGGCGGCGCCACCATCGCCGCCGCCTGCGACCTGCGGCTCGCCACCGGGCGGCTCAAGTTCGGCGTGCCGATCGCGCGCACCCTCGGCAACGGCCTGTCGACCGCCAATCTCGCCCGGCTCGCCCGCGTCCTCGGGCCGGTGCGGACGCGCGACATCCTGTTGACCGCGCGGTTGATCGAGGCCGACGAAGCGCTCGCCATCGGCCTCGTCCGCGAGGTCGTGGCCGACGCCGACGCGCTGGTCGCGCGCACGCGCGACCTCGCCCGCCAGCTCGCGAGCCACGCGCCGTTGACGCTGCGGGCCACCAAGGAGGGCCTGCGCCGGCTCGAGGCCGCCGCGGCGACGGTCGACGACCGCGACCTGATCGCGCAGTGCTACACCAGCGCCGACTTCAAAGAGGGCATCGACGCCTTTCTCGCCAAGCGCAAGCCGGTCTGGCGCGGGGCTTGACCCCGCTCGGGGCCGCCGCACGGCGGCGCGACGCGCTACCCCCGTCCCCGCCCCGTATCGGGGTTTGGCGACGACACGGTTCGGGGCGGCCGCGCATGCCCGCACGCGCCGAGGCCCGCGAGCCCGCCGTCGCCCGCGGCGCGCCGCCGGACCGGCACCGGATCGATACCGCCGCGATCACCAGACGGGGCGCCGCGGCGGCGACGACTTTTGCGCCGTGCCGACCCGTTACCTGCTCTGCCGGGCGGTCGACGCCGTTCCCGGCCGGATCCACGTACGGGCCGCGTTCAATGGCGCGCTGTTCCCCTTGATGGCCCGGCCGATCGCGGGCTTCGCGCGGCTCGCACCGACGGTGTCGGTCGGGCTCTTCGCGATCAGCCGCCGGCACGAGCGAAGGCAGCCAGCGCGCCGATGGCGCTTTGGCCTCGATGCTCGGGGCGCGCCGATCTCGGGCTCGCCGCGGCGGTGGTTGCGCCCGGGGGCTTTCGGCGATCCGCGACCACGCCAGCCGGCACGTCTGGTGGTGGAGCTTGACCGGATCGAACCCTCCCGGCCGCCGCATCACCCGAGCCAACCGCCGGATCGGCGGGACACGTCCGTCCCGGTTGCGCCACCAGCGGCGGGCGGGGCGCAGCCGCCGCGGCGGAACGCCCCCGTCGCCGCCGCGTTGATCCTGCTCCGCAACAAAAAAGAGGAGCCCGCTCGGTGGTTCGCGATGTGGGCGAGACGCTCTACGACGTTCTGACCGGCGACGAGTCGGCGCGCGCCTGCCGCGACCTGCCCGAGGAGGCCTGCCGCCACCGCGCGCGCAACTTCTTCATCCACGTCGCCAGCCTGGCCCTGACCAAGGCCGGCGACGGGCTCGCCGACGCCCGGCTGGTGCTGCCCTGGCTGTTGGGCGCCGTCGGCGCGCCGGCCGCGGCCATCGGCTTTTTGGTGCCGGTGCGCGAGGCCCTGGCGCTGCTGCCGCAGCTCGCGTTCTCGGCAGAGGTGCGCGCGTTGCCCCGGCGTAAGGGCGTCTGGGCGGCAGCGAGCGTCGCCCAGGGCGCCTGCGTCCTGGCGATGGCGGCGGTGGTGACGACCCTGGAGGGCGCCGCCGCGGGGTGGAGCGTGGTGGCGCTGCTCGCACTCTTCGCCCTCGCCCGCAGCGCGGCGTCGGTGAGCCAAAAGGACGTCCTCGCCAAGACCGTCGACAAACAGCGCCGCGGCAGCGCCACCGGCCTCGCCGGCAGCGTCGGCGCGGCGGTCGTCCTCGCCTTCGGCGCCGGTCTCGCCGCGGGCGTGATCCCGCTCACCGTCACCGCCGTCACCTTGGGGCTGGTCGCGGCCGGGCTCGGCTGGCTCGCCGCCGGGCTCGCCTTTCTCGCGCTGGTCGAGGAGCCCGGGGCCACCGAGGGCGGGGCCAACGGGTTCGCCGCGATGGCGGGCCAGCTCGGCCTGCTCCGCCGCGATGCGGACCTGCGCCGCCTCGTCGCGGTGCGCGGCCTCGCCCTCGCCACCGCCCTGGCACCACCCTTCCTGCTGGCCCGAGCCGGCGGCGACGACGGCCGGGCGCTGGGCGAGCTCGGGCTCTTCGTCGTCGCCGGTGGGGTGGCGACGATGGCGTCGAGTCCGATCTGGGGGCGCTTCGCCGACCGCTCGAGCCGGCGCGTCTTCATCGCCGCGGCGCTCGCCGGCGCCGGCGCCATCGCGCTCGCCGCCGTCGCCCCGCCGGCGGTGCTGCCGGGGCTGCTCTTCGGCCTCTTGGTCGCGCATCAGGGCCTGCGCCTCGCCCGCAAGATCCACCTCACCGACATGGCGCCCGCCGACGACCGGCCCGCCTACACCGCCGTCGCCAACACCGCCACCGGCGTGCTGTTGTTGGCGGGCGGCGGCTTCGGCCTGGTGGCGGACGCCTTCGGGCCGGCGGTCGTGCTCGCGCTCCTCGCGGTGATGGCGGCGGCCGCCGCCGGGCTGGCCGCGGGGCTGCGCGAGGTGCAAGGTTGAGCCGGGTGAAGGTGAGGAGGCGATGTTGATCGTGGAGCTTCAGGTGCTGGGCCTCGCGGCCCTGTTGTGGGTGATCCAGCTCGCCGTCGCGGCGGTGGCGGCGAACCGCCAGATCGGCCCGGACTACCTGATGGGCCCGCGCGACGAGGGGAAGCCGCTCGCGGGGCGACCGGCGCGGCTCAAGCGCGCGCTCGACAACCACGGCGAGGGCCTACTCCTCTTCACCATCGCGGTGCTGCTGGTGGCGCTGGGCGAGGCCTCCAACGCCGTGACGACGCTCGCCGCCTGGGTCTATCTCGCCGCCCGCGTCGTCTACGTCCCGGCCTACGCTTTGGGTTGGACGCCCTGGCGCTCGCTCATCTGGACCGTGGGCTTCGTCGCCTCGCTGGTGCTGCTGCTGGTGGGCTTGTTCGCCTGACCCCGGCGCGGCGGCGCCGGGGGGTCGCGCGCGCGGGCGCGACGGCCGCGCCGCCGGCGGCGACGCGACCGCCGTCGAGCGCCACCACGCGGCGGGCGAGTTGGGCGATCTCGTCCGGCGCGTGGGAGACGTAGACCATCGCCATGTCGAGTTCGCGGGCGAGCTCGCCGAGCAGCCTCAGCGCCCGCTCGCGCCGCGCGCCGTCGAGCGAGGCCAGGGGCTCGTCGAGGAGCAACAGGCGCGGGCGCGCCAGCAGCGCGCGGCCGAGGGCGACCCGCTGACGCTCGCCGCCCGAGAGCGCGCCCGGTCGGCGGTCGAGGAGGTCGCCCACCCCGAGCGCGTCGATGACGCGGGCGAACAGCGCCGGCTCGCGCCCACGGGCACCGTAGCGCAGGTTGGCGCGCACGCTCAGATGCGGGAACAACAGCGCCTCTTGGAACACCATGCCGACCCCGCGCCGCGCCGGCGGCACGTCGAGGCGCCGGGCGCGGTCGAAGAGGACGCGCTCGCCCACCGCGATGCGCCCCGCGTCGGGTTTGAGGTGGCCGGCGAGGCAGGCCAAAAGCGTGCTCTTGCCCGAACCCGAGGGGCCGACGAGGCCGAGCGCGCCGTCGTCGAGCGGGGCGTCGATGTCGACGTCGAGGGTGAAGCCGCCGAGCGTCTTGCGCACGCGCGCGGCGAGCGTGGTCATCGCCCGGGCTCCGGGCGGGCGCGCCGGGCGAGCCATTCGGAGACCGCGAGCGCGGTGCCGGCGAGCAGGATCGAGAGCACGCACAGCCGCTGTGCTGCCGCCTCGTTGCCGGGCGTCTGCAGGACGGTGTAGAGCGCCAGCGGCAGCGTCTGGGTCACGCCCGGGATGTTCGCGGCGAAGGTGATGGTGGCGCCGAACTCACCGACGGCGCGCGCGAAGGCGAGCGTGGCGCCGGCGAGCACGCCCGGCGCCATCAACGGAAGCGTGATCGTGGCGAACACCCGAAGCTCGCTTCGCCCGAGGCTGCGGGCGACCTGCTCGAAGCGCGGGTCGGCCGCCTCCGCCGCTTGGCGCACCGCCCGCACGAAGAGCGGAAAGCCGACGACGGCGCAGGCGACGACGACGCCGCCCGTCGAGAACACCAGCCGCACGCCGAAGAGGTCCTCCAGCGCCGCGCCGAGCGGGCCGTTGCGGCCCAAGAGCACGAGCAGCAGATAGCCCAGGACGACCGGCGGCAGCACCAGCGGCAGGTGGACGACCGCGTTCAAGACCCCGTGGCCCAAAAAGCGCCGCCGCGCCAAGAGCCAGCCGACGAGAACGGCGGGCGGCAGCGCGCCCACGACCGCCAGGCTCGCCGTCTCGAGCGAGAGGGCGAGCGCTTCGGCCTCCACCGGGCCGAGGCCCAAGGCGGCGGCGAGCGTCACGGGCCCGCGTCCGCGACGCGAAAGCCGTGGCGCTCGAAGAGCGCGCGGCCGTCGGCGCTCGTCATGAACGCCATGAGGCGTGCCGCCCCGGCCGGGTCCGCGCCGCCGGCGAGCGTCGTCGCCGGATAGGCGATGCGCGGGTGGGTGTCGGTGGGGATCTCGGCGGCGACGGCGACCCGGGCGACGTCGCGCGCGTCGCTCCTGTAGACCAGCCCCACCGGCGCCTCGCCCGCGCCCACCGTGGCGACGGTCACCAGCGTGTTGCGCGTGGGCACCAGGCGTGGGCCCACCACCTCCCAGAGCCCGAGCGTCTCGAGCGCGACCCGGCCGTACTCGCCCACCGGCGCCGTCGCCGGATCGGCCATCGCGAAGTGCTCGCCGTCGAGGCGCGCGTCGAGTTCGTCGCCCGTCAAGGCGAGCGGCGGTGCGCCCGCCGGCACGATCAGGACCAGCGCGTTGGAGAGCAGCGGTTGGACGTCGGCCGCGTCGACGACCCCTTCCTCCACCAGATACGCCAGCCACTCGGGGTTGGCGGCGAGGTAGAGGTCCGCCGGCGCGCCGGCCGCGATCTGCCGCGCCAGCGTGCCGGAGGTGCCGTAGGAGAGCGTCGCGTCGACGCCGGAGGCGGCGATCACCGCGTCCATCGCCCGCTTGGTGGAGGCGGCGGCGAAGATCAGCGGCTCCGCCGCCACCGGGCTGGCGGCGACGAGCGCCGCCAGCGCCGCCAGCGCCCGCCGCAGGCGCTTCATCCGAACTTGAAGGCGACGCCGAAGCCGCCGCGCGGGTAGGTCCACTCGATCTCGCCGGTGGCTTGGCAGACGATGCGGCAGGTGCCGCATTCCATGCAGCCGTCGAGCGACAGCTCCACCTTGCCGCGCTCGATCTTGGTGTAGCAGCCGGCGGGGCAGAGCCGCACCAGCGACTTGAGCTCGTCGCTGTCGATGGCGCGCCGCCGGATGCGGACGTGCGGGCGGCCTTCGTCGACCAGATAGCGGTTCTGGTAGAGCCGCTCCTCCATGCGCTGGGTGGGCTCGCGAGCGTCGTCGGAATGGCTCATCGCCAGGCCCTCGCCATCTTGAGTGCATCGCTGAGTACGTGTCGCCAGCCGCCGCGCGCGGCGCGGAACTGGCTCACCGCGCGCCGCTCCTTGGCGCGCTTGTCGACGTCGTCGACGCGCAAAAACGTCTGCATCGCCTGCGAGATCGCGCGCGGATAGGCGGTGAAGAGGTGCTTGTTGCCGTGCAGCATCGCCGGCAGGCGGCGGTACTTCTTGAGGTCCTTCATGACGAAGGACTGCTCGAGCGCGTGCCGGTAGCGCTGGAGGTTGGCCTCGCTGCAGGCGAGCCCGGCGCGCTTGAGCCCCGCCACCGTCTCGCCGGCGATCCGGCCGGTGGTCATCGCCAGGTTCGAGCCCTCGCGATGCGCCGAGTTCACGAACTGGCCGGCGTCGCCGACGACGAGCCAGCCGTCGCCGGAGAGGTTCGGGATGGCGTCGTAGCCGCCCTCGGGGATGAGATGGGCGACGTACTCCTTGGTCTCGCCGTCGCGGATCAGCGGCGCGATCGACGGGTGCGCCTTCATCCGGTCCAACAGCACGTAGACCGGGATCTGCGTCTCCTGAAAGTCGGAAAGCAGGCAGCCGACGCCCAAGGAGATCGATTCCCGGTTGGTGTAGATGAAGCCGGTGCCGACCATGCCGGCGGAGACCGAGCCCATCACCTCGATGACGACGCCGTCGTCCTCGCCGGCGAGGTTGAAACGGTCCTGCACCGCCTCCTCGGAGAGAAAGATCGTCTCCTTGACCGCGAGGGCGACGTGCTTGGGGTCGAGCTCGGGGCGCAGCCCGGCGCGGCGGCCGACGAGGCCGTTGACGCCCTCGCCGAGGACGACGACGTCGGCGTAGACGGGCGGGCCCTCGCGGTCGGTCACCACGCCGACGACGCGGCCGGTCTCGTCGCGGAGGAGCTCGGTGACGGTGGTGTCGGTGATCTGCACCGCCCCGGCCTCGCGGACCTTGGAGGCGAACCACTGATCGAAGGGCGCGCGCAGGATGGTGTAGCGGTTGGGCTTGTCCTCGTTGAAGTCGTCGGAGCGGTAGTGCGCGCCGGTGTGCGAGCGCTCGTCCAAAAGCCACATCCGCTGCTCGACGACGTGGCGCTCGAGCGGCGCGTCGTCGCGGAAGTCCGGGATCAGGCGTTCGAGCGCGTCGGCGTAGAGGATCGCCCCCTGGACGTTCTTCGCCCCCGGGGTCTCGCCGCGCTCGATCTGCAGCACCGCGAGACCGGCCTGCGCCATCGTCAAGGCGGCGGCGTTGCCGGCGGGACCGGCGCCGACGACGATCGCGTCGAAATGTTCGCCCATGCTCGCCTCCTCTCAGTCGGCCAGGGCCGGCGCGCCGGTGCGGCGGCGCACGGCGTCGGTGAGCGCCGGCAGCACCTCGAGCGCGTCGGCGACCACGCCCAGATGGGCGAACTCGAAGATCTTGGCGTTCGGATCGGTGTTGATCGCAACGATCAGGTCCGCCCCCTCGACGCCGACCCGGTGCTGGATGGCCCCGCTGATGCCGGCGGCGATGTAGAGCTTGGGACGAATGGTCTTGCCGGTCTGACCGATCTGGCGGTCCGCTGGCAGCCAGCCCTTCTGCACCACCGGCCGCGAGCAGCCGTACTCGGCGCCGAGGGCGGCGGCGAGCGCGCGAACCAGCTTGAAGTTCTCGGCCGACTGCAGCCCCATCCCGCCGGCGACGACGACGTCGGCGTAGGCGAGGTTGACGTCGTCGGTGCGCGCATCCGCGACGAAGTCGAGCACCTTGGTGACGAAGTCCGGCTCGGCGAGCTCGAGGTCGTGGCGGACGACGCGGCCGGTGCGGGCGGGATCGGGCTCGGGCATCGCCATCACCCGCGGGCGCACCGTCGCCATCTGCGGGCGGACGTTGCGGGTCATGATGGTGCACAGAAGCGAGCCGCCGAAGGTGGGCCGCGTCGCCGCCAGCGCCCGCTCGCCGTCGATGGCGAGCTCGGTGCAGTCGGCGGTGAGCCCGGTCTTCAAGGTCGTGGCCACCGCGCCGGCGAGGTCGCGCCCGAGCGTGGTGGCGCCCAGAAGGAGGATCTCCGGCTTATAGGTCTCGACCAGCTCGGTCAGCGCGCGGGTGTAGGGCTCGTTGCGGTAGTCCGCGAGGGCGGTGTGCTCGGCCAGGTAGACGGCGTCGGCGCCGTGGTGGAAGGCCTGGTCCACGGCCGCCTCGGTCGCCGGTGCCGGCGGGCCGAGGACGACGCCCGCGAGCTCGACGCCCAAGGCGTCGGCGAGCTTTCGGCCCTCGCCCAAGAGCTCGAAGGCGACGGGATGGACCCGGCCGGCCTCGAGCTCGACGAAGACCCAGACATGGCGGTAGCTCTGAAAGCGCTCGGGCAGCGCGGTCTTGGCGGCGGTCATCGGCGCTCCTTTCGGCCGGCGGCGCCCAGCTCGCTCTCGAGCGTCGGCTGGTGGGCGAAGACGAGGTCGAGCACGGCGTCGGCGATCTGCGCGGGCTTCTTGCCGTCGACTGCGACCATCTCGGCGCGCTCCGCGCGCGGGCTCGGCGCGAAGACCTTGCGGACCATCGTGGGCGAGCCCCGAAGACCGCATTTCTGCAGATCCTCGATGCCCGCGTCCGCCGCCGACCAGACGGTGAGCTCGGCGCGGGCGGCGCGCAGGACGTCCGTGATCGCGCCGCGGCGGATCTCGTTGACGCCCTCGAGGACGGTGACGAGGCAGGGCAGCTGCGAGCGCAGCACCTGCAGGCCGCCCTCGGCGCGGCGCCGGACGAAGATCTCGCCGGCGTGGGGGTCCAACAGGTCGATGGCGGCGACATAGGTGAGCTGGTTGAGGCCGAGCCGGCGAGCGATGCCCGGGCCGACCTGGGCGGTGTCGCCGTCGATCGTCTGCTTGCCGGTGAAGACGATGTCGATCGGCCGCTCGGCGCCGAGCTTGGCGAGCGCCGAGGCCAGGGCGTAGGAGGTTGCCAGCGTGTCGGCGCCGGCGAAGCGGCGGTCGGTGATCAACACCGCCTTGTCGGCGCCGTAGCCGAGGGCGCGCCGCAGCGCCTCCTCGGCCATCGCCGGCCCCATGGTCAACACGGTGACCTCGCCGCCGTACTGATCGCGCAGGCGCAAGGCCTCCTCGAGCGCGAACAGGTCGTAGGGGTTGATGATGGTCGGCACGCCCTGGCGCATGATCGTGTTGGTCACCGGGTGCACGCGGATCTGCGCGCTGTCGGGAACCTGCTTGATGCAGACGACGAGGTTGAGGCCGCGGGGGCCCGAGGCCTCGCGATCGGCGTCGGTGTCGAAGACGGCGTCCATGGGCGGATCTCCTCGGGCGCGTCAGGCGGTGGGGGGGCGCAGCGCGTCGAGCCCGACGAAGCCGGCGGCGGCGCGGCCGCGGCGCTCGAGCTCCTCGAAGACGCGCTCGCGGCGCGGGCTCGAGGCGGCGAAGTCGGCATAGGCGCGCTCGAGCCCCCCGCGGGCCGCGGCGAAAAGCGCATCGTCGCCCAGCACCGCGAGGTCGTGCTCGGCGAGGTACTGGGCGAGGCGCTTTAAGATGTGCAGACGCGCGGGTGCGAGCACGCGCTCGTCGTAGGCCACGCCGAAATAGTCGAACAGGTCCTCGGCGGAGGACACATCCTCGAGGCGCGCGCGGAGCGCGTCGCCGCGGCTCGAGCTGGCGGTGGCGTCGGACATGGAGGCATCCCCCTTCAGACGACGGCGGCGGCGTGCAGCGCCGCCAGATCGGCCGCCGACGGCGCGGTCTTGGCGGCCGAGACGTGGGCGCGCAAAAGCGGCAGCACGCGCCGCGCCGTCTCGGCGTCGGCGGGCAGGCCGGCCTCGGCGAGGGCGCGCCGGAGCGCCGCGGTGCCGGAATGCTTGCCGATGGCGACGCGGTGCGCGCGGCCGAACAGCGCCGGCGCCAACGCCTCGTAGGTGGCCGGGTCCTTCATCAGACCGTCGACGTGGATGCCGGCCTCGTGGGTGAAGACGCCGTCGCCGACGATCGGCTGATCGACCGGCAGCGGCCGCCCGGCGGCCTCGGCGACCAGGCGCGACAGCGCCGGCAGCCGCGCGAGATCGACGCCCGAGGCGCCGCCGGCGGCGACGACGGCGGCGGCCACCTGCTCGAGCGCGGCGTTGCCGGCGCGCTCGCCGAGGCCGTTGACGGTGACGCTCAGATAGGTCGCCCCGGCGGCGGCCGCGGCCAGCGTGTTGGCGGTCGCCATGCCGAGATCGTCGTGGGCGTGCATCTCGAGCGCGATCGGCGCGGCGGCGCGGACGCGGGCGACGAGGTCGAAGGCGCTGAAAGGGTCGAGCACGCCGAGGGTGTCGGCGAGGCGAAAGCGCACGGCCCCGGCCGCCGCCGCGATCGCCGCCATCTCGACGACGAAGGCGGGATCGGCGCGCGAGGCGTCCTCGGCCCCGAGCGAGAGGACGAAGCCGCGCCGGCGCGCGGCCGCCACCAGCCGGCCGACCTCCTGGCGGGCCCAGGCCCGGTCCTTGCCGAGCTTGGCGGCGAGCTGGCGCTCGGAGACCGGCACGGCGAGGTGGACGCGGCCCACACCGGTGGCCGCCGCGGCGTCGAGATCGCGCTCGTGCAGGCGACACCAGACCACCGGCACGGCGCGTTCGAGCGCGCCGGCCACGGCGCGGATGTCGGCGACCTCATCGGGGCCCATGGCGGGCACGCCGAGCTCGATCTCGTAGACCCCGGCGGCGTCGAGCCCGGCGGCGATCGCCCGCTTCTCCGCCCGGGTGAAGGCGACGCCCGCCGCCTGCTCGCCGTCGCGCAAGGTGGTGTCGCAGAGCCTGACCGGGCCGCTGGAGGCGAGGCGGGCGGTCATGCCGGGCGTCCGTTCGCCAGCGGCACCGGCCGCACCCGCACCCGGCGACCCAGCGCCTCGGCGAGGCGCCGTTGCAGGCCGCCGAGGCTCAAGACGGCGGCGCCGCACTCGGCGCAGACCCCGAACAGGCGCACCCGGACCGTGCCCCCGGTGACGTCGACGAAGGCGACGTCGCCGCCGTCGGCCTGGAAGTCGGGGCGGATGCTCTCGACCACCCGGGCGACGAGCGCGCGCTCCTCCGCCGACATCGGCGGCTCGTCGTCGGCGGCGGCGGTGGCCACGGGCGCGCGGGCGCGCACCGGCCCGCGCCGGGCGATGTCGTGGACGACGTGGCGGGTGGCGTCGGACACGGCGCGCGCTCCCCTCAGCAGAACGACTTGCCGCAGCCGCAGGCGGTGCGCGCGTTGGGGTTGTCGAAGACGAAGCCCGCGCCCTCGAGGTCGGAGACGAAGTCGACCTTGACGCCTTCGAGGAAGGCGCGGCTCTCGGGGTCGATCAGCACGGTGAGGCCGTCGAACTCGAAGGTGGCGTCGTCGGGCTCGACGGCGAGCTCCAGCGCCATGCCGTAGCGCAGGCCGGCGCAGCCGCCGCTCTCGACCATGATCCGCAGTCCGGCCACCGGCCGCTCGGCCTGGGCGATCGCCGTCAACATGGCGGTTCGGGCACTCTCGGTCACTTGAAGCATCGGCTCGTCTCCCTCGTCATGCGGCCGCTCCGCAAGCCTCGTGCCAAATTATTTTTTCTTATTTGTCAGTGACTTGCGGGATGGGCAGCGTGACGGCTTCACGACATTGAGGGGTTTGCGACAGGCGGTGTCGGCACCGCTCAGGCGGCGGCGTGGGTCTGCGCGCCCTTGGCGCAGACGCGCGCACAGGCGCCGCAGCCGATGCAGGCGCCGGCGTCGTCGAGCACGCTGATCATGCGCTCGACCTCGTCGTCGTCCTCGTCGTCGATCTCGACCAGCGCGCCGTCCTCGTCGATGCCGACCAGGCGCATGACCCCCCGGCCGCAGACCTTGAAGCAGCGGCCGCAGCCGATGCAGGCCGCGGCGTCGATGGCCTCGAGATATGCCGGGGTCGCGGGGCGACCGTCGCGGGTAAAAAGAGCGGTGGACATGGGCCGTCTCCTCGAGGCGCGCAACCGGGCTCAGCCCGCGCGCGCCAGCTCCGGGTGTTCGGCGATCAGGGCGGCGGCCTCGGTGGCGAGGCGCTCGCCTTCGGCGGCCAACTCGGTGAAGCTCGCGAAGCCGAAACGGTGGACGTCGCGCAGGTGCCGGGAGAGCACGACGAGGCGGCCGGCGATCAGCACGACCCGCCCGAAGCCCTCCCAGTGGATCCGGCTCATCGGCGCCGCGGCGCAGCCGGTGCGGCGACCGACGAGGAGGCCCACGGCGGCGTAGAACTGTTCGAGCCGCCACACCTGCTCGGGCTCGGGCTCGCCGGTGACGGGGACCTCGCGGCGCTCCTCGGGCGTGAGGATAAAGCCCGCGAGCAGCTCGGCGTCGCCCATCCTCTCCCAAGCACCCCACGCGTCCTCCGCGCGCAGCACCATGACGAGCTGGTCGAGGAAGGCCGAGGCCGGCACCGGCCCGCCACGCCGGGCGTCGGCCGTGGCGAGCGCGCCGGTCACGGCACCAGCTCCGCGTCCTCGGCGTCGTCGACGAAGTCGCGCGGCGAGGGGGCGCCGCCCAGCACCTTGCGCAGCCAGGGCGGCGGCTTGCCGTTGAGCATGCGCTGCACGCGCAGGACGACCTGGCCCAAGGGCTCGGGCTCCTTCAGCTTGACCGGGTGGATGCCGGCCTTGACCACCTGCGCCGCCGCCGGCCCGCCGATGGCGAGCACGAACAGCAGATCCGCACCAACGAGGGCCTCCACCTTGGGGGTGATGCGGTCGACCTCGTCGGCGTGACGCCCCTCACCCGGCGTCGGGTCGTCGAAGGTCACCATCTCGACGAAGCGCCAGCGCTCGGGCGAGACCGCGAACACGGCGAAGCTCTCCGCCGAGCCGAAATGGGCGTCGAGAAAGCGGTGATCGTTGGTGGCGATGGCCACCTTGATCATGCGCTCGCCGGGACGGGCGTCGTCGGTCGTCATCGCACCCTCCGTGTCGATGAGGCTCAGCTTACGGACGTGCATGGTCGAACTCCCGCGCGGGTGGGGCGGCGCCGACGTGCTCCGGGCTCGGCGGGGGCATCCGGGCCTGCACCGCGTTGGCGATCTCCAAAAGGAAGGCGCGCGTGCCGCGATAGCCGACGCGGCAGACGTCCTGCGCGCCGAGGCGGTCGAAGACGGGAAAGCCGGCGCGCACCAGCGGCAGCTCCAGCCGCTCGGCGGCGTGGCGGCCATGGGCGTGGGTGATCAAGAGCTCGGCCTCGCCGGCGGCGGCGCGACGTTCCAGCTCGCCCAAATCGGCGACGGCGACCTCCTCGATCGGGACCCGCGCCAGCACCGGGTTGCGCCACGACGTCGAGGCCGCCGCGACCAGCTCGCCGCCCATGTCGACCACGGCCGAGCCGAGGGCGAACAAGAGGTCCGGATCGGCGCCGATCGCGACCTTGAGCCCGCCGATGTGAAAGTGCGCGTCCAGCATGGCGTCGACGCAGCGGCTGCGCGCGCGCTGGACGGTGGCGGGTGCGTGGCCGACCTCGGCGAGCGCCATCAGCGTGGCGACGAAGCCGTCGACGGCGCGCAGGCCGGTAAGCCGGTCGAAGACGCGATAGGGCACGCCCGCGCGCGCCTCCAGGCGCTCCGCTGCGGCGGTGAGGCTCTCGCCCACCACCAGCGTGCAGGCGCTCTCGCCCATGCGGCGGATGTCGGCGAGCGGCGTGCCGCCCCGCGACGTGCCGCGCCACTCGGCCTCGACATGGCCGTCGAGCGAGGTCGAGATGTCGGGAAAGACGATCGGCTCCAGCGCGAAGGCGCGCACCAGGCCCACCAGTTCCTCGACGTCGGCGGGGGTGAGATGGCTGCCGCAGAGCAGGTTGACCCGGCGCGCGCGCTTACGCTGGGGCGGCGGTACCAGGCTGTCGAGCATGGCGCTCACCGCCTGCACCCAACCGTCCTCGAGCCCGCCGATGAAGTCGGGGGTCGAGGCGTAGACGACGGCGGTGCCGGCGAGGTCGGAGCGGCGGTTGCGGATGGCGCGCAGCTCGCCCGCCACGTCCTCGCCGCGGGTCTCGGTGAGCGCGGTCGAGGCGATGCCGATCAGCGCCGGCGCCGCCTTGCGCCGCAGGTTGTCGATCGCCTCCTCCGCCTGCTCGGCGCCGCCGAGGATGGTGGAGATCTCGTTCATCGCGGTGGTCTGCAGCGGGATCGGCTCGTCGTAGTGGCGCACCATCGCCACGAGCGCGAACGCGGTGCAGCCCTGCGCGCCGTGCAAAAGCGGTACCGCGTCGGCCACGCCGAGATAGGCGTTGGCGGCCCCGAGGGCGGCGCTCACCTTCAACGGATTGGTGCTCAGCGCCCCGCTCGGCGCGATCAGCCGTGCCATCTCAGCAGTCCTCGAAGTCGGTGGCGTCGCTGGCGACGAGGCGCGGGCCCGAACCCGTCGCAGCGGGCGCCGCGAAGCCGTCGTCCCAGGGCGCGGGCGCCCGGACGTCGGCCCACATCGGGTTGTTGACCGCGCGGTCGATGTGGCGGACGAGCTCGACCATGCCGACATAGCCGGCATAGGCCGCGTGCTTTTCCTGGTTGACGTCGATCCAGGGGACCTTGGCCTTGAGCGCCACGAAGCGCGAGCGCCCCCCCGACATCAACAGGTCGGCCTCGGCCGAGCGCAGCGCGGCGTACATGTCCTTGGGCGCCATGTTGTCGAACATGCGGGCGTCGTCGCCGGTCAGCGCGCGGATGCGGTCCTTGTCGCCCTCGGTGGACTTGCGCACCGAGGTGGCGACGACCTCCATGCCCAGCTCCTGCAGCGCCGCCACCACCGACCACGTCTTGTGGCCGCCGGTGTAGAGCAGCACGCGCTTGCCGGCGACGCGCGGGCGGTAGGGCTCGAGCGCCGCCCAGGTCCGCGCCTCCTCCGCCTGGATCAGCGCCTCGGCGCGGTCGACGAGGTCGCCGGGCGCGCCCTGTTCCACCAGCAGGCGCGCCAGCGTGCGGATCGCCTCGGAGGTGTCGTTGATGCCGTAGAACGAACCCTCGAACCACGGGATGCCGAAGCGCTCCTCGAGGCCGCGGGCGACGTTGGTGAGCGCCTTGGCGCAGACCAGCATGGTCACCTTCGCGCGGTGCGCCATCGCCACCTGGCGGTAGCGGGCGTCGCCCGAGATCGAGCCCAGGATGCGGATACCGAGGCGGTCGAAGAGCGGCGTCACCTGCCAGAGCTCGCCCGCCACGTTGAATTCGCCGACGATGTTGACGTCGGTGGGCGTCGTCGCCGCGGGCTCGACCGTGCCGACGACGTGGTCGAGCAGCGCCTCGCCGGCGAGCTTGTTGCCGAGGTTCTTCGAGCCGACGAAGCCGGCGGCGTCGACCGGGATCACCGGCACGCCGTGGCGCTCGGCTGCCGCCGCGCACACCGCCTCGATGTCGTCGCCCACCAGCGCCGTCACGCAGGTGGCGTAGACGAAGACGGCGGGCGGGCGATGGGTCTCGATGACCTCGCGGATGGCGCGGTAGAGCTTGCGCTCGCCGTCGCCCATGACGACGTCGAGCTCGCTCAGGTCGGTGGTGAAGCCGGTGCGGTAGAGCGTGGGCCCCGAGGAGCCCGAATTGCGGTTGTCCCAGCCGTTGGCCTCGCAGGCCGCGGGCCCGTGGACGAGATGCGCCGCGTCGACGATCGGCTGCAGCGCGATCTTGGCGCCGTCGAAGGCGCAGCCGCCGGCGGCGGCGCCCGGCACCAGAGGCCGCGTGCAGCCCTTGGTGCGTTCGGCCGTGCTCTTCGCCCGATTGTGGGCGCAGGCGGGCTCGTCGAGCACTTCGCGCACCCGGGTTCGCACGCGCTCGCGCATGGCCTGTCTCCCCCTGGCCGCCGCCGTCAGCGGGTGAGATCGAACGAGATGTCGGTCTCGCCGAGCGTGCCGGTGTCGGCGTCGAGGCGGTCGAAGATCGTGTCCAGGAGCTTGACGAGCACGTGCAGCGCGCCCTGATAGCCCCAGGTCGGAAAGCGGTGGTGGTGGTGGCGGTCGAAGATCGGGAAGGTCAGCCGCACCAAGGGCACGCCGGTGTCGCGCTCGAGGTACTTGCCATGGCTGTTGCCGATCAAAAGATCGGTGGGCTCGGTGGCCAAGAGCGAGCGCAGAGCCCACAGGTCTTTGCCCGGCCAGACCTGGGCGTCCTTGCCGAAGGGCGAGCTGTCCAGCAATGCCCGCATCTTCTTGGCCCACGCCTTGGAACCGTTGGTGGCGAGGCAGTGGCGCGGCTCGCCGCCGGTCTCCATGACGAAGCGGGCCATGGCGTAGACGAAGTCGGGGTCGCCGTAGATGGCGTAGGTCTTGCCGTGCAGCCAGGACTGGCTGTCGGCCATGGCGTCGATGAGCCGGCCGCGCTCGAGCTTGAGGCTGTCGGGCACCTCGACGCCGCCGAGCTCGGCCAGCGTCATGACCAGCTCGTCGGTGGCGGCCACGCCCATCGGGTAGTGCATCGCGCGGGTCTCGTGGCCGCGGGCGCTGCAGAACTCGAGCGTCTTGCGCGAGCAGTAGTCCTGCAGCGACAGCGTCGCCCGGGCGTTGAGCGCGGCCTTCACCTCGTCGCGCGTCGTGCCGCCGGCGTACATCCGGAACTCGCCGTCCGACGGGGTGTCGTAGACGTCGGAGACGTCCGAGAGGATCGTCGCCGCGACGCCCATCAGGCCCATGATGCGGCGCAGCTCGCGGATGTTGGCGACGGCGTAGCCGTCGAAGCCGGGGATGATGTTGAAGCCGGGCCCGGGCTCGCGCTCGCGCTCTTGCCAGAAGTGCTCGAGGATGCCCTTCTGCATGTTGTCGTAGCCGTCGACATGGCTGCCGTTGAACGCCGGGGTGTGCGCAAAGGGCACGGCCATGCTCGGGTCCAAGCCGGCCTTGCTGCGGGCCTGCTCGATGAAGGAGTTGAGGTCGTCGCCGATGACCTCGGCCATGCAGGTGGTCGAGACCGCGATCATTTCGGGGTCGTAGAGAGCCTTGGTGTTGGCGAGCCCCTCGACCAGGTTGTTGAGGCCGCCGAAGACGGCGGCTTCCTCGGTCATCGACGAGGAGACGGCGGAGACCGGCTCCTTGAAGTGGCGCGAGAGGTGCGAGCGGTAGTAGGCGACGCAGCCCTGGCTGCCGTGGACGAAGCTCATCGCCCCGTGGTAGCCGGCGGCGGCGAAGACGGCACCCAGGGGCTGGCACGCCTTCGCCGGGTTCACCGTCAAGGACTTGCGCGCCAAGTTCTTCTCGCGGTAGTCCCAGGTCTTGGTCCAGTCGGCGATGTCGCGGACCATCTCCTCGGGATGACCGCATTCGTAGTTGACGCGCTTGTGTTCCAGCATCGCCTCGTAGTCGGGCTCGCGGAACAGCGTGGTGTGGTCGCGCACCTTGCCCTCGGTGTCGGACATCGTCGTCATCCTTCGCAGCACCACCCGCAGCAGCGGGCCGACGGTGGAGGGTGGAGAGAGGGCCGGCGGCGCACCGCCGGCAGAGGCCACGCGTTCAGGCGGCGTCGCTCGCGGCGTCCGCCTTGGTCCACGGGGCCTCGAACAGTCCCCAGACCGGGTTGTTGATCGCCAGGTCCATGTCGCGGGCGAACACCGCGAAGCCGTCGTAGCCGTGGTAGGGCCCGGAATAGTCCCAGCTGTGCATCTGCCGAAACGGCACGCCCATCTTCTGCACCGGATACTTCTCCTTGATGCCGGAGCCGACCAGGTCGGGGCGCAGCTGCTCGATGAACTTCTCGAGCTCGTAGCCGTTGGCGTCGTCGTAGATGAGCGTGCCCGGCTGCACGTACTCGCCCGTCCGCTTGTAGTCGTCGCCGTGGGCGAACTCGTAGCCGGTGCCGGTCACCACCATGCCGAGGTCTTCATAAGCCGTGACGACGTGGCGGGGGCGCAGCCCGCCGACGTAGAGCATGACCGTCTTGCCCTCGAGCCGCGGTCGGTACTTGGCGATGACGGCGTCCATCTGCGGCTGGTACTTCGCGATCACCGTCTCGGCATTGGCCTGGATGGTCTCGTCGAACTGCGCCGCGATCGCCCGCAGGCTCTCGGCGATCCGTGTCGGGCCGAAGAAGTTGTACTCTTGCCACGGAATGCCGTGCTTCTCCTCCATGTAGCGGCAGATGTAGGTCATCGACCGGTAGCAATGGACGAGGTTGAGCCGGCCCTTGGGGGCACGGGCGATCTCGGCGAGGGTGGCGTCGCCGGTCCAGCTGCCGACCACCTCGAGCCCGATCTCTTCCAACAACTTGCGGCTGGGCCAGGCGTCACCGCCGATATTGTAGTCACCGAGGATGCTGACCGCGTAGGGGCCGGGCTCGACGCCGGCGTCATCGCGGTCCGCGTCCTCCAGCACCCAGTCGCGGATGGTGTCGTTGGCGATGTGGTGGCCGAGCGACTGCGAGACGCCGCGAAAGCCCTCGCAGCGCACCGGGATCACCGGCTTGCCGGTCTCCTGCTTCTTGGTGCGCGCGACCGCCTCGATGTCGTCGCCGATGAGCCCGATCGGGCACTCGGACTGGATGGTGACCGCCATCGCCAGCGGGAACAGCTCGTTGATCTCGTCGATCGTCTCCGCCAGCTTCTTGTCGCCGCCGAAGACGATGTCCTTCTCCTGGAAGTCGGTGGTGAACTGCATCGTCACGAAGGCGTCGACGCCGGTCGTGCCGGTGGCGTAGTTGCGCCGCTGCCCCCAGGAGTAGTGGCCGCAGCCCACGGGCCCGTGGCTGATGTGGACGGTGTCCTTGACCGGGCCCCAGACCACGCCCTTGCTGCCGGCATAGGCGCAGCCACGGATGGTCATCACCCCCGGCACCGAGCGCACGTTCGCCTTGACGCCGCTGCAGCTCGCGCCGCCGTCGTCGGCCGCGGTGGCGACGGTGAGATGCTTTTGGCGCTTTTTCTTCGCCTTGGGTGGGTAGGCCTCGAGGACCCGGGCGATGACCTCTTCCATGGCCACCGCGTCGTCGTCGCGATCCTTGCTCATCGCTGTGCTCCCGCACCGGAAAGGGGACGCGGGGCGCAGCCGCCCCGCCTGCGGTGGTGGGCTCAGGCCTTTTCCAGCTCCGCCTCGAGCTCGGCCCGCGCGGCGTCGGCCTCGGCGAGGGCCTTCAGGCGGTCTTCCTCGCTCTCCATCACGCCGAACTCCATCAGCATGCCTTCGAGCTCGTCCATCGTGATCGGCGTCGGGATCACGCCCTGGCCCGAGTTGTCGTGGATCTTCCTGGCCAGCGTGCGGTACTCCTCGGCCTGAGCCGATTTCGGGTCGTACTGGATGACCGTCATCCGCCGCAGCTCGGCGTGCTGGACGATGTTCGCCCGCGGCACGAAGTGGATGAGCTTGGTGCCCAGCCGCTCGGCCAGCGCCTCGGCGAGCTCGAGCTCGCAGTCGGTGTTGCGCTGGTTGCAGATCAACCCACCCAGGCGGACCCCGCCGGAGTTGGCGTATTTCAAGATGCCCTTGGAGATGTTGTTGGCGGCGTAGAGCGCCATCATCTCGCCGGACATGACGATGTAGATTTCCTGCGCCTTGTTCTCGCGGATCGGCATCGCGAAGCCGCCGCAGACGACGTCGCCCAGGACGTCGTAGGTGACGTAGTCGATGTCCTCGTAGGCGCCGTTCTCCTCGAGGAAGTTGATGGCGGTGATGACGCCGCGACCGGCGCAGCCGACGCCCGGCTCGGGACCGCCGGATTCGACGCACTTGATGCCGCTGAAGCCCGTGCGCAGGCAGTCCTCCAGCTCCAGGTCCTCGACCGAGCCGGCCTCGGCGGCGAGATGGAGCACGGTGCCCTGCGCCTTGGCGTTGAGGATCAACCGGGTGCTGTCGGCCTTCGGATCGCAACCGACGATCAGGATGCGCTGGCCCAGCTCGGCCAACGCCGCGAGGGTGTTTTGCGACGTGGTGGACTTGCCGATGCCGCCTTTGCCGTAGAACGCGATCTGGCGGAGCTCACTCATAGGGCTATCCCTTCGAAGCCTTCGCCGCCTTTGGAGCAGAAACCGTGCCAACCGCTCGGCACGTTTTTTTATTTACGATTTTCAAAGTATTAGGAGCGCATCTTCGACGTTCGGAGGGCGCGGTGGGCGGTGTGGCGAACCCGACAAAGCCCGACAACGCCCGAAGCTTTGCGACGTCCTCGCGGCCTCAGGCGGGCGGTGGCAGCGCGGCGACGACGGCGGCGAGGTCGAGGTCGACCCGCGCGATGCCCTCGGCCGCGAGAAAGCGGGCTTCCATGCGGGTGAGCGGGCCGTCGATGACGGCGAGGTGCGGCCCGCCGCTGCGCTTGATGGTCTGGCGCGCGAAGATCCGCAACATCTGGTCGTCGAAGCGACAACCGATAAACAGAAAGCCGCGGCCGCGCCGCCGCGCCTGGACCTCGGCGGGGATCGGCGTCTGGATGTCGATCTCGGTCAGCACCGGGACGTAGTCGCTGTCGGACAAGAGCAGGCTGGAGCCGGTGCGGGCGAGGCCGTGGGGCTGGTAGATCAGCGCTGTCCAGGCGGGGTCGGGCGCGTCGCCCACCGCCGCGCCGGCGGCGTCGAAGGCGCGGGTGAAGGCCTCACCCTTGACGTCGTGGCGGCTCACCGCCTGCACCCGGCCCCAGCCGGCGGCCGAAGCGGCGGCGTAGGCGTCGATCAGGCCGCCGTCGTACCAGGCGTCGACGACCAGGGGCGGCCGGATGGCGGCGAGCCAGCGATGGAGCGGGTTGTCGTCCGCCGCCGGCGCGAAGGCCCGCTCGACCAGGCTCGCGGCGGTGCGGCGAAAGCGGCGGGTCTCGATGTACTGGGCCACGGCCCAGAGGTTGCCGCGGGCCCGCCGGGGCGGGCGGACGTGCGCTTCGAGCAGGGTCGCGAGCGCGCCCGGCGAGGCCGGCACACCGCTGGAGCCCAGCGCGGTGACGCCGGGGCCGAGATAGGGCACGAGACGGCCCCGGGCGACGCCCGCGAGCGCCGCCTCGAGGGCCGCCCGCCCGCTCAAGCGCTCACGCCTCCTCGACGGCGGTGAGCCGCCGCGCCTCGACGGTGACGGGCAGCTTGGGCGCCGGCTCGAGCGCCGGCATCGCCAAGACCCAACCGTTGGCGAGCCGCGCCCAGCCGCCCCAGAGGTTCGGGGTTTCGGCCGCCACAACGCGCTCTTCGAGGTCCTTTTTGGCGAGATAGACCTCGAAGCCGCCGGCCGTCGCGCGCACCGTCACCTTCATCCCGCGTCCTCCGCCGTCTCGTCGAGGGCGAGCTCGTGCGCCCGCATGCCGACAATGGCGCCTCGGTCCACGAACTCGACGGCGTAGACGTAGAAGCGCTGCAAGAAGATGCCGACGTCGCGGACGTAGCCGCGCTCGCCGGCGCTCACGACCCAGTCGCCACGCTCGAGACCCGGCATCGTGCCATCGTTGCGGACCGCGACGGCCGCACGGACCCCGGTGCCGGGCCGAAAGCGGGGCGGCCCGTAGATCTCGAGCGGCGCCTCAGGCACGCGCGGCCTTCCCGCCCGCCGGCACGCAGGTGTTCGGGACCGGGCAGACCTCGTTGCACTGCGGCTTGTCGAAATGCCCCTCGCACTCGTTGCAGAGGTCGGGACTGATGACGTAGGTGCCGCGCTTGAGGCTGATGGCGGCGTTCGGGCACTCGAACTCGCAGGCGCCGCAGACGGTGCACTGCGAGGTGATGATCTTGTAGGCCATGGCAGCAGGCTCCTTGGGTGGTGAGGGTCAGGCGCCGGCGGTGCCCTCGGCACGGCCGGTGCAGGCATAGGCGTCGGCGATCGCGGCCTCGATGTAGGCCAAAGCGAAGGTGTCGATCGCGGTGATGCCGGCGATGGCGAGCTCGCGCTTGGGCTTGTCGCCGATGCGCTCGCACAGGATCACCTGGACGTCGGCGAGCGCGTCGATGATCGAGGCCATCGCCTCGGCGTCCCCGCGCCCGCCGACGCAATAGCTGTCGAGCCGGCGCGGCGCCACGAAGCGCACGCCCCTGGCGTCGACGTCGTAGATCTGGAACTCTCGGGTCTTGCCGAAATGGGCGTTGATGCGGCCGCCGCCCTTGGTGCAGACGGCGACGCGCCAGGGCGGGCGCGCCGGACCGGTGGCCTGCTGCGCCGCCGCCTGGGCGGCGGCGACCGCGGCGTGGCGGTCCGCGCGCTCGACCTCGACCCAGGCGCGATAGGCCTCGCGCTGGGCCGGGTCGTCGGGGGCGTCCTCGGCGGGCAGGCGGTCGAGGGTGAAGTCCTGGCCCCGGTCCTCGCCCAGCATGCCGATCGCGTCGGCGCGGCACTGCCGGCAGTGGCGCATCAACCTGGCCCCGCTGCCGCAGCGGTCCTGGACCGCCTGCAGCGCGGCGGGGTCGGGCTCGGCGCGGCCCTCGAGGCCGAAGACGGTGCCGTGCTCGGGCCGTGCGATCAGCGGCATGATGTTGTGGAGAAAGGCACCGCGCGCGGTCACCGCGGCGTGGACGTCGGCCAGGTGGTCGGCGTTGATGCCGGGGATCAGGACCGAGTTGACCTTGACCAGGATGTCCGCCGCGACGAGCCGCTCGAGGCTCTCCATCTGCCGCTCGTGCAGGATGCGCGAAGCCTCGAGGCCGGTGCGGCGGCGGTGGTCGTGGAAGATCCAGGGGTAGATCGCGGCGCCCACCTGCGGGTCGACCATGTTGATGGTGACCGTGACGTGGGCGACGTTCATCGCCTTCAGCTCGTCGACGTGCTCGGGCAGCGCCAAGCCGTTGGTCGACAGGCAGAGCTTGAGGTCGGGCAGATCGGCGGCGACGCGCGCGAAGGTCTCTCTCGTCTTCGCCCAGTCGTAGGCGCCGTCGCCGGGCCCGGCGATGCCGAGCACCGACAGCTGGGGCACCGCCCGCGCCACCGCCTTCACCTTGCGCGCGGCCTCGTCGGGGGTGAGCCGCTCGGAGACGACGCCCGGCCGGCTCTCGTTGGCGCAGTCGAAGCGGCGGTTGCAGTAGTTGCACTGCATGTTGCACGCCGGCGCCACCGCGACGTGCATGCGGGCGAAATAGTGGTGGGCCTCCTCGGCGAAGCAGGGATGGTCCTTGACCTTCTCCCAGGTCGCCCGGGGCATGTCGGCGGGCCCGCCGCCGGCGCCACAGCCGCTGGCGGCGCAACCGCCGTCGCTGGTGGGGCGGCGACGGCCGGAGCCGATCTTCAACGCGTCGAGGCGGATGATGTCGGCGGGCATCGGCGGGCTCGTTCGCTACAGCGTCACCCATCGCGCCGCAAGCGCCGTGCCAAAAGGCCAAGTGCCGGCGCAGCCTCGAGAAAACCGCCGAAAGCCCGGTCGAGCTCCTGTCCGAGGTCCGACATCGCGTCGCGAACGCGACACGAGCGATCAGAACTTCACGACGTCGATGCCGTGCTTCTTCAAGGCGTAGGCGATCTGGCGCGGGGTGAGGCCCAACCGGCGCGCCGCCTTGGCCTGGACCCAGCCGGACTTCTCCATGGCCTCGATCAGCTCCTGGCGCGCCCGCGCCGAGGGATCGTTGACCGTGCTACTCTCGACGGCGACCGGTCCCGGCTCCGCGGATGGGGTCGTCCCCGTGGGTAGGCTCGGGGCGGTCGGCGGGGCGGGCTCGGCGAGCCCGGCTCGCGGCGTGGCCGCGGGCTCGCCCTGGCGCAAAAGCGGCGACGGGCAGGTCTCGCCGACGCAGGCGAGGTCGGCGAGATCGATGACCGGTCCGGCGGCGAGCGTCGCCACCCGGTTCACGCAGTTCTCGAGCTCGCGAATGTTGCCCGGAAAGACGCCGCCCGCCAGATGCTCGAGGGCGCGCCGGGTGAAGGCGAGCCGGGTGCCGTTCTCGCGGTTGAAGCGCTCGAGGAAGGCCTGGGCGAGCGGCGGGATGTCGCTGCGCCGGTCGCGCAACGGCGGCAGCGTGATCGGCACCACGCAGATCCGAAAATAGAGGTCGGCACGGAACTCGCCCTTGACCACCGCCGCCTCGAGATCGCGGTTGGTCGCGGTCACCAGGCGGACGTCGACGCGGATGGTACGGCTGCCGCCGACGCGCTCGAACTCGCCCTCCTGCAGCGCGCGCAAGAGCTTGACCTGAAAGGCCGGCGAGATCTCGCCGATCTCGTCGAGAAAGAGCGTGCCGCCGTCGGCCAGCTCGAAGCGGCCCTTCTTGCGCTCGATGGCGCCGGTGAAGGCGCCCTTCTCGTGGCCGAAGAGCTCGGATTCCAACAGGTTCTCGCTCAAGGCGGCGCAGTTGAGCCTGACCAGCGGCTTGTCGCGGCGCGTGCTCAGGCGGTGGACGGCGGTGGCGAAGAGTTCCTTGCCGGTGCCGCTCTCGCCGCGCAGCAGCACCGTCGCCCGCGTCGGCGCCACCTTGGCGATGCGCTGCCAGACGCTTTGGATCTCGGGGCTGTCGCCGATGATGCCCGCCTCGGCGAGGTGCCGGGGCGCCGGCGCCCTCGCCGGCGCCGCCACCGGCGGCTCGGCGCTGGCCACCGGCGGCGAGCGCAGCGCCTGGGCCATCAAGGCCGCCAACATCGCCAAGAGGCGGAGGTCGCCGCCCAGCATCAACGGCTGCTCGCGGCGGTGAACGCGAAAGGCGGCGAGCACGCCGGTCGTGCGCGGCAAGCCGTCGCAGGTGCGGATCGGCACCGCCAACAGCGCGGCGGCGGCGTCCTCGGCGAGCGGCGCGGGCGTGGCCTCGGGGCCGTGCTCGCCGACCACGTCCTTGACCACGCCGGCGACCCCGGTGCGGAGGACGCCGCGAAACACCGAGGCGAGCGCCGCCTCGAGGCCGGCGGGCACGGGCGGCTCGGCGGCGGCGACGATGCGCGCGGCGCCGGGACCGGCCCCGGCGCCGCCGTCGGCGAACAGGACGAGGCCGTGGCGCAGGTCGGTGAAGGAATCCAACACGCGCAGCGCCGGCGTCAACAGACGTCGCGGATCGCCGCCGCCGGCGAGCAGCTTGCCGACCTCGTACAGCGCGTCGAGGGCGCGCTGCTCGCGGTTCTTCCCGTCCTCGTAGGCGAAGGCACGCGAATCGGCCGTCTCGAACATGGAGACCTCCACGACTTCGAGCGGGAACCACCTGAGCCGCCGCGGCGCGGACGAACGATCGACGCTGTTGTGATGTTGCAGTGCAGGAAAATGGCATGGCGGTTGCGCGCTGTCACGCCGCCATCTGCGGACCGGCTGCGACATGACGGCGTGGCCGTTGGTCGTAGAGCCGGCGCCGCCGCGCCGCGACGATCTCCGGCATGTCGCGGCGCGCCGCCATGAAACCCGCGAGGCCGCCGTCGGCTGTGGGCGGAGCCGCGCGCCGATGATCGTCGCGGTCGTCCGCCCGTTCCTCGCGACGGCCGCGCTCGATCCCTGCGCGCGCATGCGCGTCGACAACCGGCACGGGCGGCGGGACCACAGGTTCGCTGCGGGTCACCCACACGCAGAACCTCGTGCTCCGCGACGTCGCCCTCGACCGCCTGCCGGCGCGGTGGCGCCATCTCGCCGTCAACGGCCTCGACACCCCCGACCGCGGGCTCCGCACCGACCCGGTGGCCGGCCGTGCCACCGGTAAGCCCCTGGGCGCGAAGAAGAAAACGGTGCTTTGGGTTCGTTTTCCGAACACCCGCCCGGCCGCCGCGTCCCGATCGACGAGGGTGCCGGAGCGGCTTCCCGGCCCGCGGCGCGGCGGTCGACGGCGACGTCAGGATAGGCCAAAAAGGCTTTCCATCCTATTTGGCGGTTCGATCGACGCGACGGCCGCCCGACCGACCGTGACGGCGCCGACGACGCGCGCCGCCTCGGCGAGGACCAGGACCTGGCGTGCGCTGTCGCCCGGGCGAAGGCGATCTCCCGAACGGGTTCGGTCCACGGCCGGGTGAGCCCGCAGCGCTCCCTCAGGCCCACCACCGCCTCGACCTCGGCGTCCGCCCTCGTGCGGATCGCCATGGGCCTTCGTCCGTCGGCGACGCCGCCGGCCAAAAGGGCCGCTGCCGCCGGCGCCCGCGACGAGCGCGTCGAGCGGGGACACGCTCGCGGGCAGGGCGAGCGCGCGGCCGCGAAGCGCTCGGCGATCGTCGCCGTCAGCGGCGGCCGTCCTCCTCGAGCCGCGGCGCATCCCGCGCACCCCCGGCGGATCGTGCCGCCGACTGGCCCGCCGGGCGCCGGAGCAGAGTGAGCGCCGCGGCGGCGGCGACGACGACGGCGAGCGCGAAGGCCGTGGCGTAGCTGCCGGTCCGCTCGACGACGAGGCCGAAGAGCGGCGGGGCGAGCACGACGCCCGCGAAGGTGAAAACCATGGCACCCGCGGAGACGGCGGCCGCGTCCTCGGGCGCGGCGGCGACGGCGGCGGCGATGAAGAGCCCGGTCCAAGCCATCACGCTCAGCCCCAGATAGACCCCGAGGACGGCGAGCGCCGGCACCGGCCAGCCCGGCCCCGCCAGCGCCAACAGCGCCATGCCGACCGCGGTGAGCGCGGCCAGGATCGCGAGCGCGCGGGCGAGGCCGAAGACGCCGTCGCCGAGCCAGCCCCAGAGCACGCGCGCGGGCACGCCCATGAGCTGCAACAGGCCGTAGAGGGCGCCCGCCAGCGCCAGCGACAGGCCGAGCCCGTCGACCAGATAGGCGGTGTAGAAGGTGCTCACCGACAGCTGCACGCCGGCGAGCCCGAAGCCCGCGAGCGCGAGGCGGCGCAGCGCCGGGCGGGCGAGCACGAGCTCGAGCGGCGAGCGGGCGCCGCGCCCGCGGCCGGCGCGGGCGGCGTCGAGC
>JBKHCM010000135.1:0-8449 GCA_046541805.1 Alphaproteobacteria bacterium | reverse complement strand
GTCTGCGCCGACGCCGAGGCCGTGCGCGCCGCGGTGCTGGGCGCGACGCGCGCGGCACGGCACCGCCCTCGGGCGCGCGCGACCAAAGGCACAAGGCCCGGGTCCGCTCCACGGCTTGACTCGATCAAATGCATGGATAGATTTCGCCAATATAAATTAAAGGTTGATAGACTTGGCAAGTTAGAGTATCGGAGGTGGAAAGCTTGAACGGTGGAGCCCGGCGCGTCGGGGCGTGTTCGACACTTCCACCGCCCGATCGACGGCGGGCGAACTCACCTCGGCCTGAGGTCAACCCCCCGGCGACCGCGTTCGGGACCGGGCGCCGGCGAGCAGGCGGGCAGCGGCGATGAGTGACGAGCGCCACGAGCGGTTCGAGGTGTCGCCGGAGGCGGCATCGGCCGTCAATTACGACGTCGCCGTCGTCGGCTCCGGGGTAAGCGGGACGCTCATCGCCAAGGAGTTGAGCGGGCGCGGCTTTCGCGTGCTGCTGATGGAAGCGGGGCCGAGCCACGACCTCACCGTCGCCGAGTACGAGACCAGCCTGCGGCGCTTCTACGGCGCGGTATCGAAGGACAACAACGCCCCCTACGCCGCCAACCCCAACGCCCCGATGCCGCGCAGCACCGAGACCACCAAGCTGCGTCCCGGCACGCCGAATGCGGACGGCTACCTCGTTCAGCTCGGCCCGCTCGAGCTCGACAGCACCTACAGCCGCGTCTTGGGCGGCACCACCCGGCACTGGGAGGGCAAGGCGCTGCGCATGCTGCCCGACGACGTCGCGCTGCGCAGCCGCTTCGCCCAGGGCCTGGACTGGCCTTTGGGTTACGACGACCTCGAGCCCTACTACCGCCGCGCCGAGTTCGAGCTCGGCGTCGCCGGCGAGGTCGCGGAGCAGGAGGTCGGCGGGCTGCGCTTCGCCCCCGACTACGTCTACCCGATGCACGGCATGCCGCGCTCCTATCTCGACCGCGTCATCGCCGACGACCTCGACGGCCTAGAGGTCGAGCGCGGCGGCGAGACCTTCACCCTGCGCGTCCGCGGCACGCCCCAGGCCAGGAACGGCGTGCCGAACGCGGCCTATGACGGCGGGCGCGGCTACAAGCCCTCAGGCGCGGTCAGCCTGCATCAGGCCGAGCTCGGCGAGCGCTGCCAGGGCAACGCCAACTGCGTGCCGATCTGCCCGGTCCAGGCCAAGTACGACGCCCGGCGCACGCTCTTTCAGGCGCTCGCGACCGGGCGGGTCGACCTCTTGACCCAGGCGGTGGCGTCGCAGGTCCACGTCGATCCCGACAGTGGGCGCGTGAGCGCGATCGACTACAAGGCCTACGCCGATCCGGCGAGCGCCGAGCACGTGACCGGCACCGTGCGCGCCAAGGTGTTCGTCCTCGCCGGCAACGCGGTCGAGAACGCCCGGCTGATGCTGGCCTCGGGGCTCCACGGCTCGAGCGGGCTCGTCGGCCGCAACCTGATGGACCACGCCTATCTCCTGACCTGGGCGTTGATGCCCGAGCCGGTGGGCGCGCTCCGGGGCCCGCTTTGCACCTCGGGCATCGAGGAGCTGCGCACCGGCGCCTTCAGGCGCAAGCACGCGGCCTTTCGCTTCGGCATCCACAACGACGGCTGGGGGTGGGCCACCGGCTCGCCCTACAGCGACCTCGACGACCTGGTCGATCGCCAAAACGCGTTCGGCGCCGCCCTCAAGCGCGCGCTCGTCCAGCAGGTCTCGAGGCAGGTGCTGCTCGCCTGCATGGTCGAGGTGCTCCCCGACGAGAGCAACCGGGTCACGGTCGACCCGCGCTACCTCGACCGGCTCGGCAACCCGCGGCCGGTCATCGCCTTCGGCGTGCCGCCCTACACCCTCGAGGCGGCGGCGTTCGCGCGGCGACTGTCGCGGCGGCTCTATCAACGGCTGGGTGCGGCGGACCGCACCACCTACGACCCGGCGGAGCCGGGCTGGGTCAGCTATCAGGGCGAGGGCTACGTGCTGCGCGGCGGCAACCACTGGGCCGGCACCCACATCATGGGCACGAGCGCGCGCGCGTCGGTGGTCGACGCCGACCAGCGCGCCTGGGACCATAGCAATCTCTTCCTCGCGGGTGCCGGCAGCATGGCCAGCATCGGCACGTCGAACACGACGCTGACGCTCGCGGCGCTCTGCCTGCGCAGCGCCGAGACCATCGCCAAGGACCTCGAGACGGCCGCCGCCCCGGCGGCCGCGGCTGCCGGTGGAGCGCGTGCATGAGCCTTCATCCCATCACCGACGTCGCGGGCCTGCACCGCCACCTCGAGGCCGCGATCCAACTCGAGCACGCGACCATCCCGCCCTATCTGACGGCGCTCTATTCGATCCGCCCGGGCACCAACAGCGCCGCCTGTCAGGTGCTGCGCGCGGTCGCGGTCGAGGAGATGCTGCACCTCACCCTCTCGGCCAACATCCTGAACGCCGTCGGCGGCACGCCGGACCTCACCGTTCCCGGCTTCGTGCCCCGATTTCCGGCCTATCTGCCGGACGGAGAGACCGATTTTCGGGTCGATCTGCGGCGCTTCTCGAAGGCGGCGATGGAAACCTTCTTGAAGATCGAGCGGCCGGCACCCGCCGCCGCCGACACCGCCCGCACGGTGACGCGCCCGCCCAAGCCCGGCATGCTGAAGGCCGGCAAGGTCGCCGACGACGGCGCGGAGCACTTCTACAGCATCGGCGAGTTCTATCACGCCATCGAGGACGGGCTGATCCGGCTCGAGGCCGAGCACGGCCCCGAGCTGTTTACGGGCGATCCCGCCCGGCAAGTCACGCCGGAGTTCTACTATTCCGGCGGCGGCGAGATCATCGCCGTCACCGATCTGGCCTCGGCCCGCGCCGCCATCCGCCTCATCGCCGAGCAGGGCGAGGGCGACGGCGGCGCCATCTTCGACTACGAGGACGAGATCGCCCACTACTATCGCTTCCAGCAGCTCGTCCTCGGCCGCTACTACCGAGAGGGCGACGTCGCCGGCAGCCCGAGCGGCCTTGCCGTCGACGTCGACTGGGACGCGGTCTACCCGGTCAAGACCAACGCGCGCGTGGCGGACTACCCCGAAGGCTCCGAGCTGCGCCGGGCGGCGGAGGCCTTCAACGCCGAGTACGCCGGCTTCCTGGCGCTGTTGACGCGGGCCTTTCGGGGCGAGCCGGCGCTCTTGAACGACGCCATGGGCGGGATGTTCCGGCTCAAGGATCTGGCCGGCCAGCTCATGCGCCAGCCGCTGGACGCGGCCGGAACGGAGCACGCCGCTCCCACCTTCGAGGTCTGAGCAGCGAGGAGACGCCGCCATGGCATCGACGGACCGGCGCCGCGAGTTCCTGGCCCTGTCGGCGACGCTCACCGGGTTCTCGGTGTTTCGCCTCGAGGGCACCGGCCAGACCGACGCCTATTTGGGCGCGCTCACCGACATCGTCGGCGAGGCGACGGTCGACGCACTCACGGCCGTCCACCGCCGCGTGGTCGACGCCGCCGGTGGCGACGAGGCTCGGCTCGAGCGCGGCCTCCGGCGCGAGCTCTTGAGCGATGGCAAGCTGGGGCCCGTCGCCCGCAACCTGATCAAGCTCTGGTACGTCGGCACCTGGCACGAGCTGCCGGCGAGCTGGCGCGAGGCCTTCGGCGCGAGCGGTCGCGATCGGACCTTCGTGGTGTCGCCGGAGGCCTACACCGAGGGCCTCTTGTGGCCCGCCGTGGGCGCCAACCCGGCGGGTGCCAAGCCCTTCGGCTACGGCATGTGGGCCAAGCCGCCGCGCATCGAAACGGCTTAGGGGAGACGAGGGTGTTCGACCGCGACCGCGTGTTCGTCGGCATCACGCCGACCGGCTGGACCAACGACGACTATCCGTTCTTGGGCGACGACATCTCCTTCGGGCAGTGCGTCAGCGAGATGGCGCTGGCCGGCTTCGAGGGCTGCAGCGTCGGCCACAAATATCCGAAGGACCCGGAGATCCTGGCCGAGGAGCTCGGCCGGCGCGGCCTCAAGGTGTCCGAGCCGTGGACGAGCACCTTCCTCACCGTCAAGGACATGCGCGAGCGCAGCATCGAGACCTTCAAGGAGTCGATGGCGTTCATCAAGCGCATGGGCGGCACCCACGTCGTCGTCGCCGAGCTCGGCCACGCCGTCCACCAGCAGCCGGTGCCGCCGCTCGCCAACAAGCCCGTCTTCGACGACGCGCAGTGGAAGGCGATGGTGACGGGCCTCGACGAGCTCGGCCGGCTCGCCGCCGAGGCCGGCATGGTGATGTGCTACCACCACCACATCGGCACCGGCGTGATGACCCGCGCCGAGGTCGACCGGCTGATGAACGAGGTCGACCCCGAGGTGGTCCACCTCCTGCTCGACACCGGCCATCTCTACTGGGCCGGCGACGACCCCTTGGCGCTGGCCGAGGCCTACGCCGACCGCATCCGCCACGTCCATCTCAAGGACGTTCGCCACGAGGTGATGGAGGTCTGCAACGCCCGCCATCTGAGCTTCATCGAATCGATCATCGAGGGCGTCTTCACCGTGCCCGGCGACGGCGCCATCGACTTCAAGCCGATCTTCCGGACGCTGGCGGAGGCGAACTACGCGGGCTGGCTCATGGTCGAGGCCGAGCAGGACGCCCAGAAGGCCAACCCGCTCGACTACGCCCGCACGGCCCGGCGCTATCTGCGCGAGACCGCCGGCATCTGAGGGCGGCCCGGCGTGCGGGCGCCCCGCGCATGGTCGGCGCGCCCGCCGAGTCGACGGTCAGACCGGCTCGATCCGGTTGTAGAAGACCAGCACCTTCGGATCGTCGCAGAGGAAATAGCCCGGCGTGTAGTAGCCGGTGGTGGCGAAGTCGATGCGGCCGTCGCCGTCGAAGTCGCCGAGCGCGATCCGCGCCGCCGAGACCGTCGAGACGCGGGTCTTGGTGAAGACGGCGTTGTCGACGTCGATGCACTTGTAATAGAAGACGCCCTGCCACGGCCAGGGGCCGCGCAGGGCGACGAGGAACTCGTCGTCACCGTCGCCGTCGAAGTCGGCGGTCATGACGTGGTGACCGGGGCCCTCGCCGGCCGCGTTGGGGTCGCCGTAGACGTCGAGCACCGTCCGCCGCCAGCGGGCGTCGGCGAGCTCGCCCGGGGTCTCCTTGGTGTAGACGCAGACGACGTTGCCGTGGAACGGCTCGATCGCCGCGATGTAGGCGTAGCGGTCGTCGCCGACGCGGCCGATCGCGATGTTGCCGGTGCCCTTGAAATGGGTCTGGCCGTACTCGGTCTGCTCGCCGGTACCGAGCACGCTCGTCTTCCAGGCGCCGTCCTCGTAGCGCAGCCAGCAAACCCCCTCCTCGCTCGCGAGCATGACCGAATCCAGCTCGTTGCCGGCGTACTGGCCGACGAGGACGTCGTGGATGATGCGGAAATGCTCGCCGTCGATCAGCTCGCCGGGCCAGCTCCGGGCCTTCAGCAGGTCGTCGGGGGGCGCGAAGAGGGTCACCGCCACCGGCGAATGCAGCGCCGCCTCGCCGCCCATCGGCCCGACGACGGGCAGGCCCATCAGCTCCGGTGTGTCCTTCTGCCGGAAGTGGCCGAAGCGCAGGCGGTGCGTCGCCAACAAATCGCCGACGAAGCGCTGCTCCCACAACCCGTCGGCATCGGCGTCGCCGGGATTGCGGAACCACGAGATCTTTCCGTCTTCCGGCTTGCAGTGGTACATGCAGCCGCCGTAGTCGTGGCAGACGACCAAGTCTTCATGGCCGTCGCCATCGATGTCCCAATGGTCCATCGCCACCGGCTTCGCCAGTTGGCCGATGACGTGCTTGCGCCAAGTCGGGTTTTCGTACCAGACCATTTCGCCGACGGCGAGGCCCGAGGCGACGAGATCGAGCTTGCCGTCGCCGTTGATGTCGACGGCGTCGAGCCAGTAGCCGTCGTTGAGACCACCCTCGACGAGAACTTCTTCGAATTTCGGCTGGGCGTATTTGACCTGCATGGACGTGATCCTCTCGCTCGAGCCGAGGCCCTCACCTCGGCGACGGGGTGGCGGTGGTGACGAGGCGGGCGGAAAAGGGCGGGGCTTGGCGGGCGACGCGCGTCGCCGCGCGGCCTCGGCCGCCGCCGCCTTGCGGCGGGCTTCACGTGCCACGGCGAGGGGCTGTTGCCGCCGCTCGCCTGGTCGCAGCCGCCGGCGCAAAGCGCCGGCTTCGCCTTGATCGTGGAGGATCCGGACGCGCCGGGCGGGATGTTTCGCCATTTCGGCGCCTACAACATCCCCGGCGACCGGCGCGACTGGCCCGAAGGGCCGGACACGGTGGTCGACCCGGTCAAGCCGGTGGTGCACGACTTGGGCGGCCTGGGGCTCTTCCAGCCGGGCCCGCCGGCGGGCAGCGGCACGCACCACTACGGCTTTCGTCTGTTGGCGCTGGCGCCACCCCTGTCCTTCGATCGGCCCCCGGCCGGCCAGGGGCTCATCGCGATGATGAACGTGCAGCACCTCATGCTCGGCGAGGCGGTGCTGGTGGGGACGTGCCACGGCTGACGACGGCGGCCGGCGACGACGAAGCGGGCCGTCGAGCGCGGCGCCCATGATCCGGCTCATGCTCGCAACGGGCTACCCTCGGCCTCGTCGAGCGCGGCGTCCAGTGAGCGCGCGGCGCCGACGAGACCGAGATGGGTGAAGGCCTGCGGGTAGTTGCCGAGGTGCTCGCCGGTGGGGCCGAGCTCCTCGGCGTAGAGGCCCACCGGCCCGGCGTAGTGCAGCATCTTCTCGAAGATGAGCCGGGCCTGCTCGAGCCGACCGGCCCGAGCGAGGCAGTCGACATACCAGAAGGTGCACATGCTGAAGGTGCCCTCGCCGCCCGCGAGCCCATCCGACGCCGCCTTCTGCGTGCGGTAGCGGTAGACCAGCGAGTCGTCGACGAGCTCGCGGCCGATCGCGTCCAGGGTGGAGAGCCAACGCGGGTCGCGCGGGCCGACGAAGCCGACCAGCGGCATCAACAGGCAGGACGCGTCCAACGTCGTCGAGTCGCGGTATTGGACGTAGACGCCCCGCGATCCGTCCCAAAAGCGCGTGTTGATCTCGTGGTGGATGACGTCGCGGACCTCGCGCCAGCGCGCGATCGGCGCCGGCAGCGCCCGGCGCTCGGCGATGCGCAGCGCGCGTTCGAGCGCCACCCAGTCCATCAGCCGCGAATAGAGAAAGCGCCGGCGCCCGCCGCGCACCTCCCAGACGCCCTCGTCCGCGCGATCCCAGTTCGCGGCGACCCAGTCGGCGCAGGTGACCAGCCGCGACCAGAAGTCGAGATCGATCGGCGCGACCGCGGCGTCGTAGCGCTCCAAGAAGAGCAGCATCTCGCCGTAGATGTCGAGCTGGAGCTGGTCGTAGGCGCCGTTGCCGACGCGAACGGGCTTCGAGCCCTGGTAGCCCGAAAGGTGGTCGAGGACCTCCTCGCGCAGGTCGCGGCGGCCGTCGATGCCGTACATGATCTGGAGCTCGCCGTCCGGGCTGGCCATCAGCCGGTCGCGCAGCCAGCCCGCGAAGGCCCGCGCCTCGTCGCGATAGCCGAGATCGATCAGCGTCGACGCGGTGAGCGAGCCGTCGCGGATCCAGGTGTAGCGGTAGTCCCAGTTGCGCTCGCCCTTGATCCCCTCCGGCAGGCCGAAGGTGGCGGCCGCCGCGATCGCGCCGTAGGGCTCGGAGGTCAAGAGCTTGAGCACCAGGGCCGAGCGGTTGAGCGCCGCGGGCCAGCGCGAGTCGTGCCGGCACCGCCGCATCCAGTGGCGCCAGAACCTGAGCGTGGTGGCGAAGGCGCGCTCCGGGTAGCCCGGCGCGGTCGCGACGCTCGCCGCGTCCTCGGGCACGACCTCGAGCACGAAGGCAACGCGCTCGCCGGCACCGAGCGTGAAGGTCGCCTCGACCCCGCGCGTCGCCGTCGCCCTGAGCGCGGCGCCGCCGTGCAGCCGCAGGGTCAAGCCGTCCGCACCCTCACCGGCGAAGGTCGCCCGGTTGACGTCGATCGCGATGCTGTGGGCGGCGCGGGCGTAGTCGAAGCGCGGCTCGCAGGCGAGGGCGAAGGCCACCTCGCCGCGCACCGTCTCGACGATCCGCACCACCCGGTGTGCGTGCTGAGCCTCCGGCGTCGGCATGAAGTCGATCACCTCGGCGACGCCGTCGTCGGAGAGAAACCGCGTCAACAGGATGTTGGTGTCCGGGACGTAGAACTGCCGCACCCGCTCGCCGCCACGACTCGGCGCGATGCGGAAGCGACCGCCCCTCGCATCGTCGAGCAGGGCCGCGAACACGCTCGGCGAGTCGAACCGCGGCAGGCAGAGGTAGTCGATCGAGGCACGCGGCGAGACCAGCGCCACCGCGTGCATGTCACCGATCAGACCGTAGGCTTCGATCGGCTCGTAGGTGTAGAGCGTCAACCTCGGTGGCCGCCGTGTTGCCTCATCGCGGAATGTTGCTG
>JBKHCM010000134.1:0-8842 GCA_046541805.1 Alphaproteobacteria bacterium | reverse complement strand
GGGTCGGGCTCGCCTCGACCTCGAGATCGGGCGCTGCGCGGGCGAGCGCCGCCGCCCACGCGGCCGCGTCGTCCAGCTCGGAATAGAACCACAACACCATCACCACCCGCGCTCGGCGAACCGCTCCTTTAGCGCGGCGCTGGTGACGGGTCGAGCCGGTGCGCGCGGCACCCGCGCCCCGCGAGCGGACCGCGACCGCCGCCCGCTGCTGACGGCGGGCCGGGTCGGGCCGGGGCGGGTGCCCGACCGACCACGCCCGGGCGTCGGGTCGCGCTCAGGCCGGCTCCAACACCTTCGGGCGCGGCGCGGGGTCGTGGTCGCGCTGCGGGATCAACGACGGCGGCAACGGCGGCAGGTCGTCGTCGCCCTCGGGCGCCGGTGCCGGGCTCACACGCTCGACGCCGCCGTCGCGGCCGCCGCCCGCCGCGGCCTTGAGCAGCCGCAGCTCGCGCAGCGCCAAGACGAGCGGCGCGCCGAAGGAAAGCGCGAAGCTCAGCGTGATGAAGAGATCGGTGCTGATCATGGCGCGGACACGTCCTTCGTTGTGGAAACCCGAGCGAGCCAGTTGCGCACGCGTTCGTGAAGGCGCTTCGCGGTCGCACGGCGAAGGTCCAAGCCCCGTTGCGCCGGCGCCCGCTTCCACCGACATTGAAGCGACCGGGCGCAGCGGCGTCCGGCGTGCGTTTCGAGGTGACGGATGCTCTCCAGACGGTCGCTCATCACCACGCTCGTGCTCACGACCGCGGCCGGCCCCGCCTGGGCGGCGCTGCCGCCGGACATCGTGCCGCAGGTGGAGGAGTATCTCGACGGCATCCGCACGCTCAAGGCGGATTTCACCCAGATCGCGCCCGACGGCAAGACGACCACCGGCAAGGTCTACATCAAGCGGCCGGGCCGGCTGCGCTTCGAGTACGACCCGCCGGAACAGCTGTTGATGGTGGCGCGTGACTGGCGCCTCGTGGTCCACGACCGCCGTGTCGACCAGACCAGCACGGTGCCGGTGGACAGGACCCCGCTGGGTCTGCTGCTGAGAGAGGAGATCCGCATCGGCGGGCCCGTCACCATCCGCTCGCTGGCGGAGATCAGCGACGAGCTGCACCTGACCGTCTTTCAGACCGAGGAGCCGGGCCGGGGTGAGCTGACGCTCTTCTTCGGGCTCGATCCCTTGGAGCTGCGGCGCTGGGAGGTGCTCGACGCTCAGGGCAAGCGCACGCGCGTGCTGTTGGAGAACGTCGAGACCAACGTGGAGCTCGAGAACCGCCTGTTCTCCACCGCCGGGCTGGGCTGAGCGATGCTCGGCGGCGACGTGCGCAAGGTCGCGCTGATCCAGCTCAACGGCCAGCCGGAAAAGGCCCGCAACCTCGCCGCCGTCGAGCGGCTCGTCGACGAGGTCTCGGCCGCCGAGGGCCCGGAGCTGGTGGCGCTGCCGGAGATGGTGACCTCCATCGGCGCCACGCGCGACGAGCGCCTCGCCTGCGCCGAGACCTTTCCCGGCGGCGAGATGTACGGGTTGCTCGCGGAGCTCGCCCGGCGCCACCGGATCACGCTGCACGGCGGCTCGCTGTTGGAGGCGGGTCCCGACGGCAAATGCTTCAACACCACCGTCGTCTTCGGTCCCGACGGCGGCGAGCTCGCCCGCTACCGCAAGATCCACCTCTTCGACATCACCACGCCGTCCGGCCGGGTCTTCCGCGAGAGCGACCATTTCGGCCGCGGCCGCGCGATCGTCACCGCGCCGGTGCTGGGCACCACGATGGGGCTCTCGATCTGCTACGATCTGCGCTTTCCCGAACTCTACCAGACGCTCGCCAAGCGCGGCGCCGAGATCATCGCCGTGCCGTCGGCCTTCACCGTCGAGACCGGGCGCGACCACTGGGAGCCGTTGTTGCGCGCGCGGGCGATCGAGACCGCGTCTTGGGTCATCGCCGCGACGCAGTGGGGCGCGCACGGCGAGAGCGGCCGCACCTCTTACGGCCACGCCGTCGTCATCGATCCCTGGGGCCATGTCGTGGCCCGGCGCCCCGACGGCGAAGGCTGGCTCACCGCCCATGTCGACCTCGCCCGCACCGCGCAGGTGCGCCGCCAGATCCCGGTCCATGCCCACAAGGTCCTCTAGGCGCGCCCGTGGCGGTGCGCTCGCCCTCGCGCTGGTGCTCGGCGGCTGCGCCACCGCTCCGGAGGTCACCCGCGAGCTCGGCACCTCCACCCGCGAGGCGCGGCTGGCGCTCGAGCTCGCAGACGAGCGCGGGCCGGTACGCGGCCGCGTGATCGGGCTCGGGGCAACGACCGGGCGCGACGTCGAGGCGCGGGTGCTCGACGTCATGGGCGAGGCGGTGCGCGCGCTCTCGGTGCGGTTCACCGCCGACGCCGCCGAGCCGCGGCCCGTCCTGGTCGTGAGCCACGGCCTGACGCCGGGCGCCGATCCGTGCGCCGACAGCCCGGCGCTCACGGGCGACCCGCTGCGCGTCGTCGCCGCCTTCTGCGACGACGGCGGCGCCATCGGCGCGGTCGTGGCAACGCTCGACGAGCCGAGCGACGAGGCCCGCACCCGGCTCTACCGCCGCCTCGCCCGCGAGCTCTTCCCCGACCTCTACGAAGAGCGCTACGGCTTCGGCCGCCCGCCCTTCAACGTCTACCTCGGCGCCACCTTCGGGCTCTGAGCCCGGCTGCATTTCGCGCCGCCAAGGAGGCCACGCGCGCCCGGCTCGGCCGCGTCCTCGTCGCCCTCGCCGCCGGCGCCGCCGCGCTCGGGCGCGGCGGTACGGCTCGCCCGCAGCGCCGGCCGTCGCTTAGCGAAACGTCGATGTTTTCCAGCGGCGCGCGTGGGCGTAGCGGACCGGGCCCGAGGCCTGCGAGAGCGCGTCATGAGCGATCATCACCACCATCACCACGAGCATCACCGGCACCACCAGCACGAGGGCGACGACGGGCCGCGGCCGCTCCTGATCGCCGTCGGCAGCCAGAACGGCCGCACGGTCACCCCGCACGCGGGCAAGACCCGGCGCTTTTTGCTGTTCACCGCGGCCGCCGACGGCACGGTGACGCAGGCCGGGCGCTACGAGCTGCCGAAGGCGATGACGCTGCACGGCTGGCCGCGCTCGCGCCCGCACCCGCTGTTCAGCGTCGATGTGGTCGTCGTCGGTAGCGCCGGCGAGAACTTCAAGCAGAAGCTGGCCGAGGCCGGCGTGCGCACCGTCGTCGACGAGGGCGCGCCGGTCGAGGCGGCGGCGGAACACGCCATCGCCGCGCTCGCCGAGGCTCAGTAGCTCGCCCGCCCGCCGGAGAGGTCGAAGACCGCGCCGGTGGTGAAGCTGTTCTCCGCGGAGCAGAGCCACGCCACCATGGCGGCGATCTCGGCCACGTCGACGAAGCGCCCGCGCGGGATCTTGGAGAGCATGAAGGCGATGTGGTCCTCGCTCATCTGCTCGAAGATGCGCGTGCGCGCCGCCGCCGGGGTGATCGCGTTGACCGCGATGTCGTGGTGCGCGAGCTCCTTGCCGAGCGCCTTGGTGAGCGCGATGACGCCGGCCTTGGCGGCGCTGTAGGCCGCAGCGTTGGGGTTGCCTTCCTTGCCGGCGATCGAGGCGGTGGTGACGATGCGGCCGTAGTTGCGCTCGATCATCCCCGGCACCACCGCCTTGAGCGTGTAGAAGACGGCGTTGAGGTCGACCTCGACGATCTCGCGCCAAGCTTTCACCGGGTACTCCCAGGTGGCGTGATTGGGGCCGGCGATGCCGGCGTTGGCGCAGAGGATGTCGATGCGGCCGATGCCGGCGACCGCGCCTTCGGCGGCCTCTTGCACCGCGGCGGCGTCGGTGACGTCGACGGCGGTGGTACGGGTATCGACGCCGAGCCGTTCGGCGGCGGCGGCGAGCGCCTCGGCGTCGCGGTCCCAGAACTCGACCACCGCCCCCGAGGCGGCGAGCCGCTCGGCGACGGCGAAGCCGATGCCGGCGGCGCCGCCGGTGACGACGGCCGCGCGGCCGGCGAGATCGATTCGGTTCTTGGGTCGGCCTTTCTGGCTGCGGCGACGAAGCTCAGCACCCCGCGCGGATGTCGTCCAGGCGCACCCTTTATCGTTGGGCCGCGCTCGGCTAAGACGAAGGCATGAACACGCTCGGCTATCTCACGATCGCCGCGATACTGGTCACGGCGATCCTCGTGATCGTCGGCATTGTCGGGTTGTACCGCGGCGGCGAGTTCAACCGCCGCCACGGCACCGTCATGATGCGGGCGCGGGTCGTGAGCCAGGGCGTGGCGTTGGTTCTCCTGGTGCTGTTTCTCCTGAGCCGGAGCTGAGCGCATGGTCACGCTCGACAAGATCTACACCCGCGGTGGCGACCACGGCAAAACCTCGCTCGGCGACGGCGCCCGCGTCGCCAAGTACAGCCTGCGTGTCGACAGCTACGGCACCGTCGACGAGGCCAACGCCGTCATCGGCGAGGCTCGGCTCGACACCGTGGGCGAGGTCGACGCGATGCTGGCGCGGGTCCAAAACGACCTTTTCGATCTCGGCGCCGATTTGTGCCGGCCCGGCGACGACGACCGGGGCTTGCGGGTGAGCGAGGCCCAGGTCGAGCGACTCGAGCGCGAGATCGACGCGATGAACGCGGAGCTCACGCCGTTGACCTCGTTCGTGCTGCCGGGCGGCTCGCCGGCCTCGGCGCGGCTGCACCTCGCGCGCACGGTGGTGCGCCGCGCGGAGCGGCTGGTCACGGCGCTGGCCGACCAGGAGGTCGTGTCGCCGACGGCCTTGCGTTACCTGAACCGGCTGTCGGATCACCTCTTCGTCGCCGGGCGCTATCTCAACGACAAGGGCGCCGGCGACGTGCTGTGGGTGCCCGGGGCGCATCGCTGAGCGCGGCGGGGGCGCGATTGACAAGCCGGTGACCGGAGCGCTATCGCGCAGCGCAGCGTAACGTCGGGACTGCGGCCCGCGGGCGCCGCGGGATGGGATGGCGAGCATGAAGATCCTCGTGCCGGTCAAGCGGGTCGTCGACTACAACGTGACGGTCCGTGTCAAAGCCGACGGCAGCGGCGTCGAGACCGCGAACGTCAAGATGTCGATGAACCCCTTCGACGAGATCGCCAACGAGGAGGCGATCCGGTTGAAGGAGGCCGGCACCGCGAGCGAGGTCGTCGCGATCACCATCGGCGAGGCCAAAGCGCAGGAGACCCTGCGGACCGCGATGGCGATGGGCGCCGATCGCGCCATCCACGTCGCCACCGACGCCCGCACCGACACCGAGCTCCAGCCCTTGGCCGTCGCCAAGCTGCTGAAGGCGGTGGTCGACAAGGAGCAGCCCGACCTCGTCTTAATGGGCAAGCAGGCGATCGACGACGACAGCAACCAGACCGGCCAGATGCTCGCGGCGCTCCTGGGCTGGCCGCAGGCCACCTTCGCGTCGGGGATCGAGCCCGGCGACGGCGAGTTGCACGTCACCCGCGAGGTCGACGCCGGCCTCGAGAAGATCGCGGTCAAGCTGCCGGCGGTCGTCACCACCGATCTCCGCCTCAACGAGCCGCGCTACGCCTCGCTGCCGAACATCATGAAGGCGAAGAAGAAGCCGATCGACCAGCTCACCCCCGACGAGCTCGGGGTGGAGACGGCGCCCCGCCTTCACTACCTGAAGGTAGAGGAGCCGCCTAAGCGCCAGGGCGGCGTCAAGGTCGCCGACATCGACGAGCTCCTCACCAAGCTCAAGACCGAAGCGGGGGTCATCTGATGGCCGGGGTCCTGGTCGTCGCCGAGCACGACAACGCCAAGCTCGACAAGACGACGCTTCACGCCGTCAGCGCCGGCGCGATGTTGGGCAGCGTCCACGTCCTCGTCGCCGGCCACGGCGCCGGTGCCGTGGCCGAGGCGGCCGCGGCGGTGGCCGGCGTCGCCAAGGTGGTCCACGTCGACGACGCCATCTACGAGAACGCCGTCGCCGAGGACCTGGCGGCGCTGGTGGTGGCGATGGCCGGCGGCTACGACGTCTTCGCCTGCGGCTCGTCGACCTTCGGCAAGAACCTGATGCCGCGCGTCGCGGCGCTCTTGGACGTGGCGCAGATCTCGGACATCGTCGAGGTCCTGGGCGAGGACACCTTCAAGCGCTTCATCTACGCCGGCAATGCCCTGGCCACCGTCAAGACGGTCGACGCCAAGAAGGTCGTGACGGTCCGCACCACCGCCTTCCCGGCGGCGGCGGCGAGCGGCGGTGTGGCCTCCATCGAGACCATCCAGGCGGTGACGGCGACCGAGCTCGCGCGCTTTCTCGGCCGCGAGCTCTCCGCCTCCGAGCGCCCCGAGCTGACCTCGGCGCGGGTCGTCGTCTCCGGTGGGCGCGGGCTCGGCTCCGGCGAGAACTTCGCGGTCATCGAGGCCCTCGCCGACCAGCTCGGCGCCGCGGTCGGGGCCTCGCGCGCGGCGGTGGACGCCGGCTACGTACCCAATGACTACCAGGTGGGCCAGACCGGCAAGATCGTCGCGCCTGAGCTCTACATCGCGATCGGCATCTCCGGCGCCATCCAGCATCTCGCCGGGATGAAGGACAGCAAGGTCATCGTCGCGATCAACAAGGACGAAGAAGCGCCGATCTTCCAGGTAGCGGACTACGGCTTGGTCGGGGACTTGTTCCAACTGGTGCCGCAGCTCACCGAGAAGCTCAAGGCGAGCAAGGCGGCCTGACAAACCCCGAAGGACGTAGCTACATGATAGCCGAGGCCGAGAACGAACACCCGCCGATTCCCGAGATCGCCCGTATCGGCGTCGTCGGCGCCGGACAGATGGGCAGCGGGATCGCGCAGGTGGCGGCGCAAAGCGGCTTCGACGTGCGCCTTCTCGATGTCGACCAGGCGCGTCTCGACGCCGCCATGGCGCGGATCAAGGCTGGCCTCGAGCGTCTCGCCAATCGCGGCAACATCCAGGAAGCCGAGGTGCGGGCGACCCTCGCGCGCATCCACACCGGCCTCGACTACGGCATGTTCGCCGACTCCGAGCTCGTCATCGAGGCGGCGAGCGAGAACGAGGAAATCAAGCGCAAGATCCTGCAGTCGCTGCTGGCGGTGCTGCGCCCCGAAGCCGTGATCGCCACCAACACCTCGTCGATCTCGATCACCCGGCTGGCGGCGACAACCGACCGTCCCGAGCGCTTCATCGGCATGCACTTCATGAACCCGGTGCCGCGGATGAAGCTCGTCGAGGTGATCCGCGGTATCGCCACCCAAGAGGACACCTACCGCGCGGTTCGCACGGTTGCCGATAAGATGGGCAAGCAGTCGGTCACGGCCGAGGACTTTCCCGCCTTCATCGTCAACCGCATTCTCTTGCCGATGATCAATGAGGCCGTCTACACTCTTCTTGAGGGCGTGGGTAACGTCGAGAGCATCGACACGGCGATGAAGCTTGGTGCCAATCACCCGATGGGCCCCTTGGAGCTCGCCGACTTCATCGGCCTCGATACCTGCCTTGCGATCATGATGGTCCTCTACGACGGCCTCAACGACAGCAAGTATCGGCCGTGCCCGCTCTTGATCAAATACGTCGAGGCGGGCTGGCTCGGGCGGAAGACCAAGCGCGGCTTCTACGACTACCGCGGCGAGGTGCCGGTCCCGACCCGTTGAGCAGGGCCGAGACCGGTCGGCGCGCGGACGGTGGCGACCTCCGCGCGCCCGTCGGCCCGCCGTTGCGGCCTTCGTCTCGCCGGCGGCGCGCCCGCCGACGGCGGTGGTTTGACGCGTTTTCGGCGGTCGTGCGGTGCCGCCGCCGGGTCACCGGCGGTGCGGCGGTTGCATTCGTGAACAGGGTTGCGATATACTTTGAAGATGGTCAGGCCTCGCGGGTGATCGAGTAGGGATCGCGGGGCTCGATGACGAGGTCGCCCATCAGCTTGGCGGCGACCGCGAGAACCAAGAGCGCGAGCAGAACCCGCAGCTGTTCGCCTTTGAGAATGGCGCCCACCCGCGAGCCCCATTGCGCCCCGACGACACCGCCGGCGATCAACAGCGCGGCGAGGATGACGTCGACGGTGCCGTTGTTGATCGCGTGCAGGAAGGTCGTGAGCGCGCTCACGAAGGTGATCTGAAACAGCGACGTCCCCACCACCACCGCGGTCGGCATGCCGATGAAGTAGATCATCGCCGGCACCATGATGAAGCCGCCACCGACACCCATCATCGCGCCCAACATGCCGACCGAGAAGCCGACGGCGAGCGGCACGAACACGCTGATGTGCAGCCGCGAGCGTGGAAAGCGGAGCTTCAGCGGCAGGTAGCGGCTCCAGTGGCGGCGACGCCGCGCCTCGAGGAACCGGCCGCCGGCGCGACGTCGCCGCCACCAGCTCGCCACGCTCTCGAACAGCATCAAGCCGCCGACGATGCCCAAGAAGACGACGTAGAGCACCGCCACCAGGAGCTCGACCTGGCCCTGCCGCCTGAACCAGGTGAAGAGGAAGACGCCGAGCGCCGAGCCGACCGCACCGCCGGCGGTGAGCACCCAACCCATGCGGAAATCGACCGTGTTGCGCCGCGTGTGCGCGAGCACGCCGGAGACCGACGCGGCCAGGACCTGGCTGGCCTGGGTACCGACCGCGACCGCCGCCGGGATGCCGATGAAGATCAACAGCGGCGTCATCAAAAAGCCGCCGCCGACGCCGAAAATGCCCGACAGAAAGCCTACGCCCGCGCCCAATCCCAGGACGAGCAGCGCGTTGACCGACATTTCGGCGATCGGCAGGTAGAGATCCATGATCGGGACGATCCCCGCGAGGCGGCGCGACGATTGCGGCCCCCCTCGGTGCTGTCAAGCGAGCACCGCGGCGGCGGCCGGGGCGCAGCGCACGCGCCGGGCGGCGAACGC
>JBKHCM010000133.1:0-8917 GCA_046541805.1 Alphaproteobacteria bacterium | reverse complement strand
GGCGCTGGTGGCGGCGGGGATCGCGCCGGCGGACGTCGCCACGGGGCCGCTCGATCGCGACGTCGATGTGGCGGAGATCGCCGTTCGGCGTTAAGCCATCCGTCCGTGCGGCGCACCGCGCGGCGCTGGTTCCAACCCGAGAGGTCCGGCTTGCGCGAACCCGACTTCCATCGCATGCGGCGCCTGCCGCCCTACGTCTTCGCCGAGGTCAACGAGATGAAGGCCGCGGCCCGGGCGGCGGGCCGCGACGTCATCGACCTCGGCATGGGCAATCCCGACGCGGCCACGCCCCAGCACATCGTCGACAAGCTCACCGAGACGGTGCGCAACCCCAAAACGCACCGCTACTCGACCTCGCGCGGCATCCCGGGGCTCCGGCGCGCGCTCGCGGGCTACTACGACCGCCGCTTCGGGGTCCGGCTCGACCCCGAGCGCGAGATCTGCGTCACCCTCGGCTCGAAGGAGGGGCTCGCCAACCTCGCCCAGGCGATCACCGCGCCCGGCGACACCATCCTCGTGCCGAACCCGAGCTATCCGATCCACGCCTTCGGCTTCATCATCGCCGGCGCCTCGATCCGCCACATCCCGATCGGCCCCGGCGTCGACTTCATGCGCGAGATCGCCCGCGCCACCCAGCACTCGGTGCCGCCGCCGACCGCGATCGTCTTGAACTTCCCGTCCAACCCGACCGCGCAGGTGGTCGACCGCGCCTTCTACGCGGAGATCGTCGCCTTCGCCCGGCGCCACGAGATCTGGCTGTTGTCGGACATCGCCTATGCGGAGATCTTCTTCGGCGACCCGCCGCCGTCGATCCTCGAGGTCGCGGGCGGGCGCGAGGTCGCGGTCGAGTTCTCGTCGCTGTCGAAGACCTACTCCATGCCGGGCTGGCGCATCGGCTTCGCCGCCGGCAACCACCACCTGATCAAGGCGCTCACCCGCATCAAGTCCTATCTGGACTACGGCGCCTTCACCCCGATCCAGGTCGCCGCCACCGCCGCCTTGAACGGCCCACAGGACTGCGTCGCGGAAATCCGCGCGCACTACCGCGGCCGGCGCGACGTCCTGATCGACGGGCTCGACGCCGCCGGCTGGCCGGTGCCGTCGCCGCCCGCGACGATGTTCGCCTGGGCGCCGCTGCCGCCGCCCTTCGGCGCCATGGGCTCGCTCGCCTTCGCCAAGCTGCTCTTGAAGGAGGCCAATGTCGCGGTCTCGCCGGGCGTCGGCTTCGGCGAGCACGGCGACGGCTTCGTCCGCCTCGCCCTGGTCGAGAACCGCCACCGGCTGCGCCAGGCCGTGCGCAACATCAAGACCTTCCTCGCCCGCCACGGCAATCGCACCGCGAGCACGCCGCTCGCCACCGCCGAGGAGACCGGCGAGGCCGCCGCCGAGGTGTCGTCGTGACGGCGCCGTTGCGGATCGCCGTCGCCGGCCTCGGCACCGTCGGCTGCGGCACCATCGCCATTCTCGAGGGTCGCCGCGAGCTGTTGGCCGCGCGCTGCGGCCGCGCGCTCGAGATCAGCGCGGTCAGCGCGCGCCGCCCTGACAAGCAGCGCCCGGTCCCGATCGCGCGCTACCGCTGGCACGACGACCCGACGAGCCTGGCCGCGGCCGACGACGTCGACGTCGTGCTCGAGCTGATGGGCGGCGAGGACGGCCCGGCGCTGGCGCTCACCCGGGCCGCGCTCGCCGCCGGCAAGCACGTCGTCACCGCCAACAAGGCGCTCTTGGCCCATCGCGGCGGCGAGCTCGCCCGCCTCGCCGAGGCGAACGGGGTGGTGCTGGCCTACGAGGCCGCGGTCGCGGGCGGCATCCCGATCGTCAAGGCGCTCAGGGACGGCCTCGCCGGCAACCGCATCGCGAGCGTGGTCGGCATCCTCAACGGCACCTGCAACTACATCTTGACGACGATGCGCGAACAGGGCCGCGACTTCGAAGACGTGCTCGCCGAGGCCCAGGCGCTCGGCTACGCCGAGGCCGAGCCCGCGCTCGACGTCGACGGCTTCGACGCCGCCCACAAGCTGGCGCTGCTGGCGGCCATCGCCTTCGGCACCGAGCCCGCCTTCGACGCGCTCCACATCGAGGGCATCCGCGGCATCGCCCCGATCGACATCGCCTTCGCCGAGGAGCTCGGCTACCGCATCAAGCTTTTGGGCATCGCGCGGCGCACGCCCAACGGCGTCGAGCAGCGCCTGCACCCGTGCATGATCTCGAAAGGCGCGCCGCTGGCCGAGATCGAGGGGGTGTTCAACGCCGTGCAGGTGGCGGGCGACGCCGTCGGCACCACCCTGCACGTCGGCCCCGGCGCCGGCGCGGCGCCGACGGGGTCGGCCGTCGTCGCCGATCTCTGCGATCTCGCCCGCGGCTTTCGCGCCCCCACCTTCGGCCTGCCGGCGGCGATGCTCGCGGGCGGCGAGCCGGCGCCGATGAGCGCGCACGAGGGGGCGTACTACCTGCGCTTGATGGTCGACGACCGCCCGGGCGTGCTCGCCGACGTCGCCGCGTGCCTCAGGGACGAGGGCGTCTCGGTCGAGAGCATGATCCAGCGGCACCGCGCCACCGCCGACCAGCCGGTGCCGATCGTCATGACCACCCACGAGACGACGGAGGCGGCGTTCACCCGCGCGCTCGCGGCCATCGGCGCGCTCGCTTGCGTCCGCGAGACGCCGCGGCGGCTGCGTATAGAGACGTTGGGCGGCTAAAGCTGTTAAACTACGGCGCATATGACGCACGTTTCGGAGGGCCTGATGGCGACGACGTACCAAGAAGACCGCAACCTCGCGATCGAGACCGTGCGGGTCACCGAAGCCGCAGCCATCGCCAGCGCCCGGCTGATGGGCCGCGGCGACGAGAAGGCGGCGGACCAGGCGGCGGTCGACGCCATGCGCAACGCGCTCAACGCGCTCGACATCAAGGGGACGGTCGTCATCGGCGAGGGCGAGCGCGACGAGGCGCCGATGCTCTTCATCGGCGAGGAGCTGGGCAGCGGCGACGGCCCGGAGATGGACATCGCGCTCGACCCGCTCGAGGGGACGACCATCACCGCCACCGGCGGCTCCAACGCCATGTCGGTGATCGCCATGGCCGGGCGGGGGAACTTCCTGAACGCCCCCGACGTCTACATGCAGAAGATCGCGGTCGGCGGCGGGCTGCCCGACGGGGTCGTCCACATCGACGACCCGGTCGCCGACAACCTCGCCCGGCTCGCCGAGGCCAAGAAGGTTCCGGTCGACGATCTCGTCGTCTGCATCCTCGACCGGCCGCGCCACGAGCAGCTGATCCGCGAGGTCCGCGAGGCCGGCGCGCGCATCCGCCTGATCCGCGACGGCGACGTCGCCGGGGTCATCGCCACCGCCCGGCCGGGCTCCGGCGTCGACATCTACATGGGCTCCGGCGGCGCCCCGGAGGGGGTGCTCGCCGCCGCGGCGCTGCGCTGCATCGGCGGTCAGATCCAAGGCCGGCTGCTGTTCCGCAACGAGGATGAGAAGCAGCGCGCCCGCCGGCTCGGCATCACCGACCTCGATCAGGTCTACGCCACCGAGGACATGGCGAGGGGCGACGTCATGTTCGCCGCCACCGGCGTCACCGACGGTACCATGCTCAAAGGCGTGACCCGCGTCGGTGAGGCGCTGCACACGCATTCCATCGTCATGCGCTCGAAGAGCGGCACGGTGCGCACCATCGAGGCCGAGCACCACGTGGTGCGCAAGGATGCGGCGGCGCCCCATCTCGAGCTGCACCCGATGCGCTGACGCCGGGCTCGCCCGCCCGCTCGCCGAGATCGCCGCCTGCCCGGCACGAGACGAACGAGCCCGCTGTCGCGGCAGGCGGTGGGCCACCGACGCCGTGTCCGTGTCTCCACCGCGGGAGGGTGCCGCACCGTGCGAAGGCGCGCCAAGCCGCCAGCGCAAGCGTTCGCGGCTAAATGCCCACGGCGCGCGCTTCTGCCTGTTCTGCCGGCGCCGGCGCCCCACCGTCGCCGTGCCGACCGATGGCGTCGGGCGGGCGGCTCGCCTAAGCTCGGCGGCGACGACGAGCGGGGGGCGCTGCGCATGAGCCCGGAGATCGAGACCTTTCGTGGCGTCGCGCATCCGTGGCTGTGCGACGTCTTCGAGCATCTCAACACGCGCCATCAGATGGCGATGTTCGACGACGCCGGCTTTCACCTCTTGCACGCCATCGGCCCCGACGTGGCGACCCTCGAGGCCGAGCGCCGGGGCTGGGCGGACGTCCGGCTCGAGGTCGACCTCGCCCAGGAGGTGCCCAAGGGTGCCTTGGTGGTGGTGCGCTCGCAGGTGGTGAAGCTCGGGCGCAGCTCGGTGACCCACCACCACGCCATGCACGGGCTCGACGACGACCGGCTGCACTCGCGCCTGCAGGTGGTCACCGTCTTCTTCGACCTCGAGGCCCGAAAGGCGACGGCGCTGCCCGAGCTCGTCCGGCAGAGGACGGCGGCGCTGTTCGGGGCCTGAGGCGGTTGCCGCCGGCGCGGCTCGCCGCGTCCCGCCGGTGGCCGACGACCGCTGGCGCCTCGATGCCGGTGGAGCGCTCAGCTCCGACGGCGTCGATGGTGCACGCGTTCTCGCGAGTCGTGCAGCTTCGGCGCGCGCCGCTGCACTAAGGCTTCCAGCTCGCGGCGGTGCGCCCGCCCGCCACCAGTGACGGCGCCATCACGCCGGCGCTCATCGCGATGATGAAGGCCCAGAACTCAGAGCCGGCGAGGCCCGCGGCGGCGAGCGCCGGTGCCGGGCACAGCCCGGTGATGCCCCAGCCCAGCCCGAACAGCGCCGAGCCGCCGATCAGCCTGGCGTCGATCACGGGGGACGGCGGGCCCGGCAGCGCGCCGCCGACGAGCGGCTGGCGGAGCCGGCCCGCCACCCACCAAGCCGGCGCCATGACCGCGAGCGCGGCGGCCATGACGACGGCGAGCTGCGGGTTCCAGGCCCCGGCGACGTCGAAGAAGCCGAGCACGATCATCGGGTTCGCCATGCCGGAGACGACCAGGCCGAGGCCGAAGAGCGCGCCCGCGAGCGCGGCGATGAAGGGGCGCATCGATCACGCTCCGAGGAGGTGGCGGACCACGAAGACGGTGACGACGGTGGTGGCCATGAAGGTCGCGGTCGCGGCGAGCGAGCGCTTGGAGAGCCGCGCCAGACCGCAGACGCCGTGGCCGCTGGTGCACCCGTTGGCGAGGCGGGCGCCGACGCCGACGACGAGCCCGCCCGCGGCCATCACCGCCACGCCGAACGGTGCTTCCAGCACCGGCCGGCCGGCGATGTCGGCGTAGATGACGGGGGCGGCCACCAGCGCCGCCAAAAAGCCCGCGCGCTCGAGCCAGACGTCGTCCAGGTCGAGCTTCAAAAAGCCGGCGAGGATGCCGGTGGCGCCGGCGATCCGGCCGTTGCCGAGCAACAAGAGCGCCCCGGCGAGCCCGATCAAGAGGCCGCCGACGAGCCCGTCGAGCCAAAAACTGTCCATCGTCGTCGTCCCGGTGCGGTCCGCCTCAGTCCGCGCGTTCGGTGGTGGGATCGATCGTCTTGGCGATCGGGGTGATCGCGGTGCCCGCAAAGCCGCTGATCTCGGCGCGCTGGCGGCTCCCCGCCTCGTTGGCGGCGAGATCGACGCAGAAGGTCTGGCCGCCGGCGAGGTCGCTCGCGAGCCACGGGATATCCGGAGCGAGCTGGGCGCGCGCGGCGGCGGACTGGGCCGCGACCTCGCCCAGAGGCGCGCGTTCGGGCGTGCCGCCATCGGCGATGTCCCGCGCGCTGATGAGCTGCTGCAGCACCATCGGGCCAGCTCCCTCCTACCACCTCCGCCTCCTCTAGCACCGAAGGGGCGCCGTGCGAAGCGCGGCCGCTCGCGACGCCTCGACCACGAACGGCCGCCCCCAGGGGCGGTCTTCTCGAACACGAACGGCCGCCCCGAGGGGCGGCCGTGGACGAAACCGGGGCGAAGAGGAAGCGCCGGCTCAGCCGGTGAACTTCTTCATCTCCTCGAGATTGGCCAGCATGCACTGGTTGACCACGTGCAGCGCATCGGCCTGGGCTTTGGTCACGATCTCCATCAACTCGCGGGCGTCGGTGACCGCCTGCTCGTAGGCCGACTTGGCGTCCTCGACCTGGGCCTGCACGTTCATCTCGCCGGACTTCGGCGCCTTCATGTAGCCCTCGGCCTTGGCGCTGAACTCGTTCATGCGGGCCTGCATGATCTCGCTCTGGCGCTGGGTGAAGCTGCGCGCCCCGTCGGCGAGGATCTGACCGGCGTTGGTCATCGCTTCGACGTTGCGGCGATGGGCGGCCATCACGGCCTCGGTGTCCACCGGCTTCATCATCGGCATCATCGGGAGGTCGAATTTCGGCAGTTCGTAAGACTGCGTCGCCATGGCTGTCCCTCCAATCGGCGTTTGCTGCACTGCAACATAAAAACCGGGGATGGGGGCTTCAAGGTCGTACATGATTCGGTGCACAAAAGTCGCATGTCAGACCGGACGCGGGGGCGGGGCCGGCGCGGTGGTGAGCAGCACGAGGGCGGCGAGGCGGGCGGCCACCAAGCCGGTCGTGCGGAGGACGATGGCGTTGCCGGCGAAGAGCAGCGCCGCCTGCCCACCGCCCACACTTGCGCGCCCGCCTGGCCGTACCGGGCGCGCTTGACCGCCGCCGGCCGTCTGGCCTATGTCCCGCCTCTCGCTCGGAAATGCGCGCGCGGGCTTCGCGCGTGCGCCGACGCAGAGCTTCGGACGACCGCTTCGCGGGCCGGTTCAACGGACGACCGCTTCGCGGTCAGGGGAAAGGACGACCATCATGGCGCGTCGGTGCGTGCTGACCGGCAAGGGCGTGCTCGTCGGCAACAACGTGAGCCACGCCAACAACAAGACCAAGCGGCGCTATCTGCCCAACATCCAGAGCCGCCGGCTCTACAGCGAGACGCTGGGCGAAACCGTGCGCTTGAAGATCGCGCTCAACACCCTGCGCACGATCGACAAGCACGGCGGGCTCGACGGCTTCCTTTTGGACACCAAGGACCGCGAGCTGCCCGAGCCGCTGCGCCGGATGAAAAAGCGCATCGCCGAGAAGCAGGCCGAAGGCCAGGCCGCGGCCTGAGGCCAGCGGCATGCGCGCACGTCGGGCGAGCTGGGCGCTTCCCTTCGCGGCGATGGCGGCGGTCGTCGTCGCCTCCAACGTGCTCGTCCAGTTCCCGCTGGGCGACTGGTTGACCTGGGGCGCGTTCACCTACCCCGTCGCCTTTCTGGTCACCGACCTCACCAATCGCCGCCTCGGGGCGGACGCCGCCCGGCGGGTCGCCCTTGCCGGCTTCGTCGCGGCGGTGGTGCTGTCGATCTGGCTGGCGACGCCGCGCATCGCGCTGGCGTCGGGCACCGCCTTCCTCACCGCCCAGCTCCTCGACGTCACGCTCTTCGACCGGCTGCGGCGACGGCCGTGGTGGCAGGCGCCGCTCGCCTCCTCGACGCTGGCCTCGGTGTGGGACACCGCCCTGTTCTTCTCGCTCGCCTTCGCCGGCACGGGCCTGCCGTGGGTCACCTGGGCGGTGGGCGATCTCGGGGTGAAGCTGGCGATGGCGCTGGCGCTGCTGCTACCCTTCCGCGCGCTCATGGGCTCAAGGCCCGCACCCGCCTGACGCCGCCCCCGGCCAGCGGTAGTGCAGGACGAGCGTGCGCTGAAACGGCGTCATGTTGTCGTCGCTCACCAGCACCAGCTCGAGGTCGTCGCCGTCGGCGCGCACCGCGATGCCTTCCATGTTGTCGATGCCGTCGGCGAAGCCCAGCTGCGCCAGGATCTCCGGCTCGAGCACCGCGCCCTGCCGGACGGCGGCGACGTCGACGCAGGTGAGCCGCGCCTGCCAGCCGCCCAGGATGCTGATCCGGCGCTCGACGAAGAAGAGCCGCTCACCGACGCGGTCGGCGCCGGTGGGTGCATAGCCCTCGCCGGCACGGTAGTGCAGGTGCGCGCCGTCGCGCGTATAGGCGTGGTAATGGCCGTTCGAGCCGCGGGTCTCGGCGACGGCGAGCCAGTCCTCGCCCACAAGGTCCACCAGCGCCTCGAAGCCGGCATTGGGCGCGAAGCCCAGATCGTCGCGCGTGAAGTAGCTCACCATCCGCTCGGGACGCGCCAGCGGCCCGGCGAAGCGCATCACGTGCGGCGGCAGCTCGACGCTGATCAACAGCTGCCCCTCGCTCACCGCGAGCCCCTCGAGATCGCTGCGGCCGCCCGGATAGGGCGGCCGGTGGTCCGTCCAATCGACCAGATCGACGAGCCCGCCGGACTCGTCGCGCCGCACCGCGGCGGCGAACAGCCGACCGCGATCGCTGACGAAGAGCAGTCGCTTCGGACCGTCCCACAGCACGGCCGAGAGCCCGCCCAGGGCCTCGGGCCCGCGCACGACGAGGCGCGTCAGGCCCTGGAACGGGCCGACGGTCGGCAAGGGTTCGCGGACGGTCTCGACGGGCGTGGCCGCGGCGCTCGCGGCGCCGAGAAGGCTCAACCAAAAAGCGAATGATGAGCGATGGATACGCGCTATGAGACTGGACGCCGACATCGGGTGGGCTTAGCGTGCCGCCCGCTCGCCGGCAACCGGCCCTCACCTCGGCAACGCCCCCTCGTCGATGTCCGCCGCCTGGTTCGACGTGCCGCTCGCCCTCGCCCTCGCCGCTGCGGCCGTGCTCGGCGCGCTGCAGGCGGTGGCCTACGCCCTCGCCCGGCGCGGGCTCCAGGCGGTGGCGGACAGCCCGGCGCCGCTCGCGCCGGTGGCGACGACGCTCGTGCTCTTCGCCGTCGGCGCGGCGACCGCGCAGCTCCTCGCCCCGGCGCATCCGCCGGCGACGACCCTGGGCGCGATCGCCGCCGGCGTCGCCACCGTCGCGGCCTGGCTCGCGCTGCGCCGTCATGCCGGCTGGCAGGTCCTG
>JBKHCM010000132.1:0-8971 GCA_046541805.1 Alphaproteobacteria bacterium | reverse complement strand
GGTGCGGCGGCGCCGCCCTCGCCGTCGCCGTGCCGCGGCTGGCGCTCGTGTCTTGCGGGGCCACGCCGCCACCAGCACCGCGGTCGCCGGCCGCTCGGGCCGCAGCCGCCGCGCAGGGCCGTGGCGCAGGCGCGTGGCCGTCGACCGCCAAGCCAGCGTCACACGGGCGAGCCGCCCGATGCTGGTCGAGGCCTTCATCGCCTCCCCCGCGGCCCGCGATCGGGGCGGCGAGTGAGACGACCCGTGCCACCATCGGACATCGGCCCGCAATCATGGCAACGCTGATCCTCGCCATCGCCGCCCTCTACGCCGCCGCACAAGCGTTCTTCTGCCTCGCCCAGCCGGACGCGGTGGCAGCGCTGTTGGGGCTCAGCCTCGACACGGCCCTCGCGCGCTCGGAGTTCATGACGGCCTATGGCGGCATCTACGCCGGCATGGCGGTCTTCTTCGCGCTCGGGCTCGTCCGCGCTAGCCTCAAGGAGGGCGGCGTCGCGTTCCTGGCCCTGGCCGCCACCGGCGCGACGCTGGCCCGGCTTTGGACCGTCGCCGTGCTGCCGCTGGGGCTCGGCTCCGTGCTCTTCGTGCTCGCCGCCGAGCTCGTGTTGGCGCTGCTCGGCTGGCTCGGCTGGCGCGCCGAGTGGCGGCGCGCCGTGCGGGCGACGGTCTGAGGGCGCGACCGCTTCGGGGGGCTGATGGCACGCTCGCAGGTCATCCTCTGTCTGCAGGGTGGCGGCGCGCTCGCCGCCTATCAGGCCGGCGTCGTCCGCGCGCTCTTGGAGGCGGACCTCACGCCGACGCTGGTCGTCGGCGTCTCCACCGGCGCGCTCAACGGCGCGGTGCTGGTCGGGCACAAGCGCAACGACCGCGACGGCGCGCTCGCCGCGTTCTGGCACGACCTGGGCCGACCGCGCATCCCGTTCATGCCCGATCTCGGCGCCGCGCTCGGCGCCTACGGCAACCCGGCGATGTACCTGCCGCGGGGCAACTGGTTGGAACTCGGCCGCTGGAACGCGCTCTACGACACCAGCCCGCTGGCGCGCACCCTCGACAAGCACATCGACACCCAGCGCCTCGCCGACACCGAGTTGCACCCGCGGCTGCTCTTGACCGCCACCAACCTCGACACCGGCGCCGGCGAGGTCTTCGACAGCGCGCTCCAGCCCTTGACCATCGCGCACGTCCTGGCCTCCAGCGCGCTGCCGCCCACCTTTCCGCCGGTCGAGGCCGCCGACGCGACCGGCACGCGGCACACCTACTGGGACGGCAGCCTCGCCGGCCCACCGCCCCTGGAGGCGGCGCTCGAGCGGGTCGATGCCGACGACGTCGAGCGCGCGGTGGTGGTCGATCTGTTTCCGCGCCGCGGCGGCGTGCCCCGGCACATGGGCGAGGTCGGCGGGCGGGTGCTCGAGCTCGTCGCCGCCGACCGCAACGCGGCGGCGGCGCGCCGGTTGGGCGGGCGCTGCGTCTTCGTCCGGCCGGGCGCGGCCGAGAGCGCGGCCGCCGCCGCCGACTTCGGCCGCGACGCCATCCGCCGCCGCCGCGACCACGGCTACGCCGACGCCCGCCGCGCGCTGGCCGGCTGAGCCCCACCCTTGCGCGCGCCCCGCGGCTCGCCCAAACAGACCGCCCAGATGCGACGTCAACGGACCTGATGAGATGCAGCCGTTCACCACCCTCACCGGCATCGCCGCCCCCCTGCCGATGACGAACGTCGACACCGACGCCATCATCCCCAAGCAGCACCTCAAAACCATCAAGCGCACCGGTCTCGGCCGGGCGCTCTTCGAGGAGCTGCGCTATGAGCTCGACGGCGCCGAGAAGCCCGACTTCGTCTTGAACAAGGAGAAGTACCGCGGGGCCTCGATCCTCATCACCGGCGCCAATTTCGGCTGCGGCAGCTCGCGCGAGCACGCCCCGTGGGCGCTCCTCGACTACGGCATCCGCTGCGTCATCGCCCCCAGCTTCGCCGACATCTTCTACAACAACTGCTTCAACAACGGCATCCTGCCGATCGTGTTACCCGAAGAGGACGTCGACGCGCTGATGCGCGAGGCCACCGAGGTCGACGATCCCACCTTCACGGTCGACCTCGAGCGCCGCGTCATCGTGCGGCCGGTGGGCAATCGCGCGCTCCCCTTCGAGCTCGACGACTTCGGCCGGCACCGCCTGCTCGAGGGCCTCGACCAGGTCGGGCTGACGCTCAAGAAGCAGGCGGCGATCCGGGACTTCGAAGACAGGCAGCGCCTCTCTCAACCCTGGCTTTTCCCTCAGGGCTGACCGGCTCGCGAGGGCCGACCGGCGCGGCGGTGCCCCGCGCCGGGTCGCGGGCTCAGGCGGCGCGCAGCGCCGCCGGCACCTCCAAATCCGGCGCGGTCGTGGTCACGCGGCGCCGGGCGAGCTCGACGGCGAGGGCGAAGCCGTCCTCGGGCGTCCGCCATGCGCGCGTTCCTTAACGAGACGCGGCGGTCCACGACCACCCCCTGACCCGGCGCAGCCGGCCTCAACCGGGCGCGGCGGTGAAGCAAGCGCTTCGCGGACCGCCGTCTTCTTGCGCGCGGGCCTCCTCTGGACCGCCACCTTCGGGCGCGCTATCGGGAGCGTTCAGGTGAACGTCGCCCGGTTTTTTCGAAACGCCGCCCCTTGGAGTGCACCGATGACGCCCTCGATCCTCTTGCTGCCGGGTGACGGCATCGGTCCGGAGGTCATGCGCGAGGTGCGCCGCATCCTCGACTGGTTCGCGCGCACGCGCGGGCTCGAGTTCCGCGTCGACGAGGATCTGGTCGGCGGCGTCGCGATCGACACCCACGGGGTGCCGATCACGGGCGACGTCGTCGCCAAGGCCCGGGCCGCCGACGCCGTGCTCCTCGGCGCCGTCGGCGGGCCGAAATGGGCCGATCAGCCCTTCGCCAACCAGCCCGAGCGCGGCCTGTTGCGCTTGCGCAAGGACTTGGGCCTCTTCGCCAATCTGCGGCCGGCGCTGGTCTTCGACGCGCTCGTGGACGCGTCGTCGCTCAAGCCGGAGCTGGTCCAGGGGCTCGACCTGATGATCGTGCGCGAGCTCACGGGCGGGGTCTATTTCGGCGAGCCGCGCGGCATCGACGACCTCGGCAACGGCGAGCGCCGCGGCTTCAACACCCAAGTCTACGACAGCTTCGAGATCGTCCGCATCGGCCGCGTCGCCTTCGAGCTCGCCCAAAAGCGCAGCCATCGGCTGTGCTCGGTGGAGAAGGCCAACGTCATGGAATCCGGCGTGCTCTGGCGCGAGGAGATGACCAAGCTCGCCGTTGACTATCCCGACGTCGAGCTCTCCCACATGTACGCCGACAACTGCGCGATGCAGCTGGTGCGCCAGCCCAAGCAGTTCGACGTCATCGTCACCGACAACCTCTTCGGCGACCTGCTCTCGGACTGTGCGGCGATGCTGACGGGCTCCTTGGGCATGCTGCCCTCGGCGTCCTTGGGCGAGGCCGATGGCGAGGGTCGGCGCAGGGCGCTCTACGAGCCGGTGCACGGCTCGGCCCCGGACATCGCCGGCAAGGGCCTCGCCAACCCGCTGGCGATGCTCCTCTCGGTGGCGATGATGCTGCGCTACTCCTTCGACGAGCCCGAGGAGGCCGATCTCTTGGAGACCGCGGTCCAGCGCGTCCTCGCCGCCGGCAAGCGGACCCGCGACGTGATGGCGCCCGGCTGCACCGAGGTCACGACCTCGGAGATGGGCGAGGCGATCGTCTACGAGATGGCGGCGGCGCAGTAGCGAGGCGCGCCCGCAGCCGCCGACCCGCCGAGCGAGATGACGCGGGGGGTACGGGCGCTGGCGGGCGGCGCGCAGACGAGATCGCGCGCCTCGGCACCCTTGCGGCTTGCCGGGTCGTGCCGGCCGGGATCGTGGGTTGGCGCGCCTGGCAACGCGGAGCGCGGAGCTGGCGACGACGTTACACGCCGCCCTTGCACTTCGGCGCAACTTGCGCAGGCTGGCGTGACCGCCAGCTGAATGGCGGCCGCGACCAGAAGGCCACCCATCATGACCTACCGCGTCGCCGTCGTCGGCGCCACCGGCGCCGTCGGGGCCGAGATCCTCAACATTTTGGACGAGCGCGATTTTCCCGCCGACGAGGTGATCGCCGTCGCGTCGGAGCGCTCCGCCGGCAAGGAGGTCTCCTTCGGCGAGCGCGGCACGCTTCGGGTGAACCCGATCGAGGACGTCGATTTCGACGGCATCGACCTCGCGCTGTTCTCGCCCGGTGCCAAGGTCTCGGCCGAGCACGCCCCCCGCGCCGCGGCCGAAGGCTGCCTCGTCATCGACAACACCTCGCAGTTCCGCATGGACCCGGACGTGCCGCTGGTGGTGCCGGAGGTGAACCCCGAGGCGCTCGAGGGCTTTCGCGAGCGCGGCATCATCGCCAACCCGAACTGCTCGACCATCCAGATGGTGATGGCCTTGAAGCCCCTGCACGATCTCGCCCGCATCAAGCGGGTCGTGGTCGCCACCTACCAGTCGGTCTCGGGCGGTGGCACCGAGGCGATGGACGAGCTCTTCGAGCACACCAAGTCGATCTACATGCACGAACGCAAGGAGCCCGCGCTCTTCAAGCGGCCGATCCCCTTCAACGTCATCCCGCAGATCGATGTGCCGGTGGCCGACGGGCTCTACAAGGAAGAGTGGAAGATGATCGTCGAGACCCAGAAGATCCTGGATCCGGCGATCCATGTCTCGCCGACCTGTGTGCGCGTTCCGGTCTTCGTCGGCCACGCCGAGGCGGTCAACGTCGAGTTCCACGAGCCGTTGAGCGTGGCGGAGGCCCGCGACGCCTTGAAGGAATTCGGCGGCATCGTGGTGATCGACGACTACGACAACTACGAGTACGTCACACCGGTCGAGTGCGTCGGCGAGTTCGCCGTCTTCGTCTCGCGCCTGCGGGCCGATCCGACGGTCGAGCACGGCCTCAATTTCTGGTGCGTCAGCGACAACCTGAGGAAGGGCGCCGCCCTCAACGCCGTGCAGATCGCCGAGGCGCTGGTCCAGGACGGTTATCTTTGAGGCGGTGAGCGCGGTGCCGCCGTCCACCGGCGAGGAGGCCGCAGGACCACCCGCGCCGGCGGCGGACGACGAGGCGCCGGTGATCGCCGGCGACCAGCTTGCCGCGTTCATGACCCATCTGGCCGCGCAGGAGCAGCACGCCTTCAGCCGCCAGACCACGGCCGACCGCTACCGCCTCTTGACCACCCTCACCGGCGGCACGGCCGCCTTCGTCGTTCCGGCGGACGTGCTGTCGGCCGATTCGGACACCGCCTATCGGATCTCGACGAGCTTGATGTTGTTCGTCGTCCTGTTGGGCTTTTACTACCGCTGGCAGACCAATGTCTGGCGCCTGGTCGTGGTCCACCTGCAGCGCCAGCGTAGGCGTCTGCTCGCCCGGGCCAACGCCCCGGAGCATCTGCGCGACAACGACTGGCTGTTCGCCGCCTACGCCGCCAGCGGACGGCGCGAGGCGCTGATGCCGGACCCGTTGCACCTGCTGACGCTCGCGGTGCTGTTGCTCGTGGCGCTGGGGCCGTGGCTGCGCAGCCTCTGCGGCGACACGCCGCTCGGCGTCTGCCTGCGCGCCGCCGTGCCCGAGCGATGGTGAGCGTTCAGGACGGCAGCGGTACGCTGAAGATGATCGCGAGGCCGATGAGGAAGAGGGCGACGAGGGCGAGCCCAGCACGGAACTCCTGGCGGGCGTGCGGCGCGTGGGCAGCGACCGTCGCCCGGATCGTCTCGTCCTCCCGGCGGCGCGGCATGGTGGCCATGACCCGTCCTCTCACCGATCCCGTACTGTCACCGACGACGGCGCAGGCGCACCGCCGGCAGCAATATAGGCGCCGTCGCCACCGAGGCCAAGACGAGGAGACTGTGGCATGGGCCGCGCCGACGACAGCGTCTTGGCGCGGGCGATCGCCCGGTCGCGGCGCGCCGTCGCCGCCCCCGGCCTGCGCGCCGCACGCCCGCGACCCGGCCCCGCCGCGACAAGGCCAAAGCGGTCGTCGCTGCCTTCGCGCCGGGCGGGCCTGAGCTCGGCTCAGCCCGCCTCGGGCTCGAGCGTCACCGTGACCCGGCGGCTGCCCTCCGCGGGGAAGCCGGCGAAGGCGGCCTCGACCAGCGCGTCGAAGACGTTCGTGAGGCTCGGCCGCCGGCCGAGGTTGAAGGCGCTCGTGCGCCAGACCTCCTCGCCGCTCGCCGCGTCCACCAGGACCAGCACCAGATGGCGGCCGTAGACGGTATAGCTGACGACGTCGTAGCCATCGTAGAAGAACGGGTCGTCGAAGCGGCCGACGCGGCCCGCATAGCGCGGGTGGCGGTAAGAGGGCGGCGGGCCGATGGTCTCGACCACTTGGCGGCCGTCGTCGACCCGGTAGCCCAGCCGCATGAGCCAGGGCGGCTCGGCTTCGATTGGCACCACCTCGAAGCCGCGGGCCTCCAAGGCCGGCGCCAGCCGGTCGCGATAGCGCTGGAATTCGAGGCTCCCGGCGTCGATGCCGGTGAACGGCACGATCGCGACCTCGCCCGGCGCGGGCGAGCGCTCGAGCGTCGAGAAGCTCTCGACCTCGGCGGTGAGCCGGGGCGTGACGGTACAAGCGCCCGCAAAGAGCGCCGCCCAAACGATCGCGCGCCGAGCCCACTGTCCCATGCCGCGAAGGTGCGCCCGGACGCGGGCGCACTCAAGCGCCCGTGCGCAGGGCCCTCTCTCGATGCATGATGTAGAGCCCGCTCACGATGACGATCGCGGCACCCAGGAGCGTCGCCGGCGCCGGCCGGTCGCCGAAGACGAGCGCACCGTAGAGCGTCGCCCACAGCAGCTGGCTGTACTGAAAGGGGCTCACCACCGCCGCCGGCCCGTGCTGCAGCGCCGTCCAAAGGGCGAACTGGGCGAGGCCCAAGAGCCCGCCGGCGCTCAAGAGCAGCGCCAGGGTGGCGGCGTCCAGCGTCGGCGGTGCCACCGCCATCGACGGCGCGGTCACGGTGAGCATCAACAGACACAAGGCGGCGAGCTGGACCCCGCCCCGGGCGCGCCGCCCGATCACGCGCGTGGTCAGCATCGCCGCCGCCACCGACAGCGCGGCCGCCGCGGCGAAGAGATGGCCGAGCCCGAGCCCGGCCTCGCCCGGCCTCAGCATCACCAGGATGCCGGCGAAGCCCACGACCACCGCCGTCGCCCGCTTCCAACGCACCCGCTCGCCCAAGACCGGCACCGACAGCACGGTGACCCACAAGGGCACGGTGAAGATGAGCGCGTAGGCGTCGGCGAGCGGCAGCCGCGCGAAGGCGTTCCAGGCGCACAACGAGGCGCTGGTGGCGAAGACCGCGCGCAGGAGCACGAGCCCCGGCACCTCCGGCCAAAAGCGCACGAAACCGCCCTCGCGCCAGAACACCACGCCGATGGGCACCGCCGCCGCGGCGGTGGTGACGAACGCCACCTGCGCCACCGGCAGCGTGGCGCTCGCCAGCTTGATCAGCGTGTCGACCGTGGAGAAGAGCGCGAACGCCGCGAGCGCCCACGCGATCCCCACGCCCACCCGCGGCGCCGCGGCAGCGGCGATCGTCGCCATGAAGACCCTTTCGAACGAAAGGCCGCCTTATAACCGCACCCGGCCGCCGTGACCTCAGCGGCGACGGGGACCCCGCCATGCGCCGTCCCCCCGGCCGGCGTCACGACCCGCGCGGCCGCCGCGGTGCGCCGCGGAAGGGGTGTGGCTCGCCCGCCCGTGGCCGAGCATCAACGGCGGTGAGGCTCGACCAAGGCCAGCGTGCCGGGCGGTGGTCGCCGTCGCGCGAGCCTCGAGCGCGTCGGATCGGCGCCGCGTGCGTCGGGGCGACGACAGCGGCGCCGCCCCATGCTACATTGCCGTGCAGGTCTGTGTTCCTAAGAGGGCGGATGAGGGTCGCGCGCACCGCTGTTGAAAAACGAACCGAGAGCGGGATTTTCGCGTGGTCCCGCAACGCTTTACCGCAACATGGCTGAGCTCGACACGAGCCTCGCGCCGAACGTGCCGGAATACAGCGTCGGCGAGCTGTCGGCGGCGCTGAAGCGCACGATCGAGGATGCGTACGGCTTCGTGCGCGTGCGCGGCGAGGTCTCGAAGTGGTTCGTCGCCCGCTCCGGCCACGCCTATCTGACCTTGAAGGACGGCAACAACGTCCTCGAAGGCGTCTGTTGGAAGACCCGGGTCGGCCGGCTCGCGATCGCGCCCGAGGAGGGGCTCGAGATCGTCGCGAGCGGCCGGCTCACCACCTTTCCCGGCCGCTCGCAGTACCAGCTCGTGGTCGAGGAGGTGCAGGCGCACGGGCTGGGCGCACTCCTCGCCCAGCTCGAGGAGAGGAAAAAGCGCCTCGCCGAGGAGGGGCTGTTCGCCGCCGAGAGGAAGCGCCCGCTGCCCTTCCTGCCGGAGGTGGTCGGTGTGGTGACCTCGCCCACGGGCGCGGTCATCCGCGACATCCTGCACCGCCTGCGGGACCGCTTTCCCCGGCCGGTGCTGGTCTGGCCCGTCACCGTCCAGGGCGAGCGCTGCGGGCCGGAGGTGGCGCACGCCATCCGCGGCTTCGCCGCCCTGCCGGAGGCCGGCTGGCCGCGGCGGCCGGACGTGCTGGTGGTCGCGCGCGGCGGTGGCTCGATCGAGGATCTTTGGGGCTTCAACGACGAGGCCGTCGTGCGCGCGGCGGCGGCGAGCCCGATCCCCCTGGTTGCCGCCGTCGGCCACGAGACCGACACCACGCTCATCGACCTCGCCGCCGATGTCCGGGCACCCACGCCCAGCGCGGCGGCGGAACTGATCGTGCCGGTGGCGGCCGAGATCCGAACGCGCCTCGGCCGCGACGGCGAACGGCTCGCCGCGGCTTTCCAGCGTCGCTTCAACGACGCGGTGCAAGCCGTCGACGACGCTGGCGAACGCCTGCCGCGGGTGACGCGGCGGCTGGTCGAGGAGCAGGCCGCGC
>JBKHCM010000131.1:0-9012 GCA_046541805.1 Alphaproteobacteria bacterium | reverse complement strand
ACGTTCGCCGCCTCGTCGAGGAGCGTGCGTACGGTGCCGTCGCCGCGCTCGGTGAGGCAACCGGACCGAGCGTCAGCAACATTCCGCGATGAGGCAACACGGCGGTCACGGTGGTTGTCGCTGAACAGCTTGTAGCCGTTGGCGGGACCGCTGCGCGCGGGCGAGCGCGCATGGGCCTGGGCGCGGGTGAGCGCGCATGGGCCTGGGCGCGGGCGAGCGCGCATGGGCCTGCGCGCCGAGATGGCGCTCACGCTCCATCCGCATGGCGAGATTCATCAGCGCGATGAATGCCGACGCCATCCCGTCGGGGCCGCTCTCGATCAGCTGTTCCATCAGCTCGGCGAGGATCCCATCGTTCTCGGACTGCATCCGGTTCTCCTTGGCGCAGGAAAGAACCGGGATGGAGCCTCGGCACGATCGGGGCCATGCTCCCGCCCGTGCCGAGCGACCCGCTCAGCCGAATTTCCAGACCTCAGGATGCACTACCCCACCGTCGCGAGGTCGCGGTGCGCCGCGCGCGTCAGGCGGATCCGGGCTCGCGCGGCGTGTTCGCGCGATCGGCCGCGAGCGCCGCCAACCGCGCGCGATCCTCGCCCGACACCAGGGGACGGACCGTTCGTGCCATCCGCCGCCGTCGCAGGAACCGGGCCGGAAACGAATCCGCCGATGGCGTCCGTGCACGAGGGTTTCGGCCGGCACCGCTGGCCTCCGCTCCCCGCCCTCAGCGTGAATAACGCCGGGCGAACATGGCGGCTGCCAACGCGATTCGACCTGAAGGAAAACCGCTCGCCCAAGCCCCCTGGCGTGGCTCGGCGAGCGCGATTTCGGGCTCAGCTCCAGTTCACCCGCCACAGCGCCTCGAGCGTCGCGGCGCCGGAGATGATCGAGCCGAGGGTGGCCGCCGCCGGGACCAGCGGCTGGGGTGGCGGGCGGGTCCGCAGGGCGGCGACGAAGAGGACCACCAACGGCAGCAGCACGACGAAGTACCGCCCCTGGACCCCGTACACGGTTTGGGCGTCCAGGGGCGTCCAGACCAGGTAGAAGATCAGGTAGATCCCGAGCAGATAGCTCGTCGTGACGACCGTGGCCACGGCGGCGACGCGCGCGCGGGCGCCGGCGGCGAGGTTCAAAGGCTCGGCCGCGACGGCGAGAAGCAGAAGCGCCAATGTCGGATAGACGAGGCCGTGGAGCGGCGTGTCGAGCCAGCCGTGCACGCCGACGAGCTGGCGGAGCAGGGCGTCCCCGTCGTGCTGCAGCGAGGCGGCGAGCCGTTCGGGAAAGTGCGTCGGATGCTCGATCATGTAGCCGAGCTTCCAGACCGGGTCGAACTCGTGCAGCGGGGTCGCGCCATCGCCCGTCATGCGGTAGGCGGCCACCTCGGCCGAGGTCGCGACCACCCAAAGGGGCCCCGCCACCAACGCCGGCAGCACGACCAGGGCCGCCACGACCAGGCTTCGCCGGCCCCAGGGCCGGGCGATCAGCTCGATCAGCACGAGCGCGAGCTGGGGAGGTTTGACGAGGGCGGTGAGCGTCAGCCAGAAGGAGCGCATCGCGGCCGACTTGGCGGCGCCCGCGGCGGTGGCGAGACAGAGCGCGGTGGCGACCATGGTGTAGGCGAGCGCGGCGCCGTCGGCGCTGATCACCGCGCGGCTGAAGATCGCGGCGGGCCAGAGGCCGATCAGCACGAACGCCCATTTCAGCCGTGGCGTCAGCGCGATGGCCCAGGCCACCAGTGCCGTGAACGCCGCAAAGCCGGCGACGCGCATCAGGTAGCTCTCGGCGAGGAAGCCCAACCCCGCGCGGTCGGCGATCCAGGCGGCGGCGATGTGGGGGAGGTAGCCGACCGGGTTGTACGCTTCCGAGCCCTGATAGGGGACGAACACCCGCTCGTCGTCGGCGGCGTTTTCCGCCGTGTCGCCGCCGGCCAAGATGCGGGGCAGCACGTCGCGATAGGTGAAGTCGTCGTCGCCGAGCCGGCCGCGATAGGCCTCGAAGGCATCGATCTCGGCGGCGAGCTCGGCGGGCAGAAAGATGCCGAGCCGGTCGTCGATCGCGGTGTCGGCGATGAGTTCGCCTTGCGCGAGCGCGTGGGCGCGCAGGTAGTGGGCCAGTTCGTCCGGCCCGCGAAGCGGCGGGTTCAGCGCGACGATCAACGGACCGAAGAGGACCGAGAGCGCGAGGAACACCGCGACCGGACCGATCCGCACCGCGCCCCGCGTGCGCGGCGCGCCGCGCGTGCGCGACGTGCCGCGCGGGACCGGCGCCGGTGCCACGGCGTCGGGCGATGCCCATCTCATCGCGTCACGACGCGGCGATGAGCACGATGCCGCCGACGATGAGACCGAGGCCGAGGATGTGCGTCGGCACCAGCGGCTCGGCGAAGATCACCCGCCCCGCCGCCGCGACCAGCACGAAGCTCAGCGCCATATAAGGGTAGAGCCGGCTCAGCGCCGCGTCGCGCAGCAGGGCGATCCAAAGCAGTGTCGCCGCGCCGTAGATCGCCAACGCCAGCACGGTCAGGCCGACGACGCGCGTGTCGAGGGCGGTACCCGCGCTGGCGAGGGCCTCGGCCGCGCCCTTGAAGAGGACTTGGCCGGAGGCGATCATCGCGACGCAGAGGAGCGCGAGAACATGGGTCGTCAGGCTGATCGCGGGTTCCTTTCGGCGTCAACAAGGCTTGGTGACGTGGCACAAGTAGAAGAGGTTGAGGTCCACCGCCGGCAGCCGCAACGGATACCAAACTTCGTCGACCGCGTCGAAGTAGTAGCGAATGAAGACGACTAGGTTGTTGATCGGGTTCACGTGCTCGCGGGCCATCCAGTAGTCGTAGTCGATGCCGGCGCGGCGGGCGTTGCGGCGCGGGCCGAGCGTGCGGCCGAGCCGCCAAAGGAGGCCCGGATCGCACGGCAAGAGGATCGAGAGGGTGCCGCCGGGGCGCAGCACCCGGTTCCACTCCCGCAGCACCTCGTGCGGGCGGTAGAGGTGCTCGAGGATGTGGCACGCGATCACCCGGTCGACCGAGGCGTCGGCGAGCGAGAGGGCGGTCGCGTCCTCTTCGCCCACCCGGACCTTGGCGCGCAGCGCCGCCGGCAGGGCGGCCCGCGCCCGCTCCAGGCGGACCTCCGCGCGATCGGTCATCAGGTAGTCGTCGAAACCGTGCCGGACGAACCCGACATGCTCGCCGGCCCCGGCGCCGACCTCGAGGACGCGGGCGAAGTGCCGTGCCGGGCCGAACGGACCTTCGAGCACCGCATGGCCGCGCCGCATGAACCGGCCCGCGAGCGAACGTCCGTAGTTGAGCTCGTCGTACGCGGCGGCGAGCCGGGCGTTGTAGGCGTCGAAGTCCGGCTCAGCGCGCAAGGGCGAGCTCCCGCCGGGCCCGTGCGCGCGCGCCGAGGGTGCGGTTCGACGCGAGCCGCGGGTGGAGGCTCACTTGGGGCGTCGACTGCACGTCGTGGGCGATGAAGGCGAGCAGCAGCTGGACCCCGAGCATCACCGGCAGACCGGCGAGCATGACGGTGCCCGCGCTCGCACCGCCTTCCTGCGTCCCCCAGTGCAGCGTTCCGAACGTCAGCCCGAACAGCAGCAGCGCCAAGCCCGCCACCAGCTCGAGCGAGGCGACGCTGAAGTCGCGCAGAAAATAGTTGTAGGCGATGCGCTTGGCGAAGTTGCGCAGATGGCCCGCGAGAAACGGCAAGATGACCCGCCCGATCCGCAGATTGCTGCTCTCGGCGCCGTAGCGGGCCGGCAGCGGCACGTCGACGACGCGCGCGCGCAAGAGGCTCAGCCGGAAGAGCATGTCGGACTCGAAGAAGTAGCGCGGGCTGATCTTGTCGAACGGCAGGCGCCGGGCGACGTCGGCGTGCAGCGCCACGAAGCCGTTGGTGGGGTCGAAGATCTGCCAGTAGCCGCTCGACAGCTTGCTGATGAACGACAGGACGGCGTTACCGAAGACGCGCACGGGCGGCATCGCCTGGAGGCTCGCCGGATCGTAGAAGCGGTTGCCCTTGGCGTAGTCGGCCTCGCCGCTGGCGACGAGTTGGCAGAACAACGGAATGAGGCTCGGGTCCATCTGCCCGTCGCCGTCGATCTTGACCACGATCGAGGCGCCGTCGTCGATGGCCTGGCGAATGCCGGTGAGCGTCGCGGCGCCGACGCCCCCGTTGGTCTCCCGCCGCAGCACCTTGACCGGACCGCCGCGCCGCGCGCGCTCGACGAGGTCGCCGGTCCCCTCGGGACAGGCGTCGTCCACGACATAGATCGCCTGCACCTCGTCCCCGATGCCGTCGATGACCTCGAGGACCTGGCCGGCGACGCGAAAGCACGGGATGACGACCGCGACGCCGTCGCCGCGCGCCCGCTCACCCTCCGGCGTTCTCAACCACTCGCCATGCGCTTGGTCCATGGTCGCCCAGTTCCCTGCCGGCCCCGTCGCCGGTGTCCAACCCGCCGCGCCGGTTCCGGTTCCCGCGATCGATGCTGTAACGGCGACGGCCATCGGACAAGGCGGCTTTCCGCGGCGCCGCGTGGCGACGGCGCGCGGTTTCGCGCTCGGCGGCTGGGCGGGCGCGCGACCGCCGAGCGCCCCCGCGGCCGACGCTGGCGGCACACCCTTAGGTTTGATATCCTAAAGCGGCGCCCGCCCGCGGACTTCGCCCGGCCGGTCCGGGCGGCCGGGCGGGGTGCCGCCGGCTCGGTGCGTCCACGCCGGGTGGCCAGGCGCGAAAGACCGGACGCCGCGGTCGGCGCGTGGGGTGCGGGCGCGCGCACCCGGTCTTCGGAAAACGAAGCCAGAGTTGCGCTTTTCGCTTTTGGCTGCAAATGGTTAGCGCGCCTTTCGCCGGGCCGAAGGCGGGCCGAAACCGCTGCGCTGGCCGCCCCGCGACCGCGCGGCGGCCGCGGCGGGCGGCGCTCAGGTCATGCGGACATAACGGCCGGGGGCGGCATCCAGCGGCGGCCAGCCCTCGGCGCCCAGCATCGGCGGGGCCGTCCACTCGCCGCTGTGCGCGTGCAGCCAGGCGAACCAGGCCGGCCACCACGAGCCGTCGCGGCGCTCGGCCTGCTCGGCCCAGGCTTCGGGGGGCAGATAGGCGGCGTCCTCGGGGGCGTGGCCGAGGCGGTAGCTGGCCTTCGGGTTGTCGGGTGCGGCGACGATGCCGGTATTGTGACCGCCGGAGGCGAGCGCGAAGGTGAAGTCGACGACGGTGAGCAGGCGGATCTTGTAGACCGAGACCCAGGGCGCGATGTGATCGTGCTCGGTGCCGACCGCGAACAGCGGCGCGCGCAGGTCGCTGAGCGCGACCGGGCGGCCGTCGACGGCGTAGCGGCCGCGTGACAGCCGGTTGTCGAGGAAGAGGTCGCGCAGGTACTGGGTGTGCATGCGCGCCGGCATGCGCGTGCCGTCGGCGTTCCAGGCCATCATGTCGCTGACCGGCGCGCGCCGCCCGAGCAGATATTCGCGGACCAGGCGCGACCAGATCAGCTCGTGGGAGCGCAACAGCTGAAAGGCGCCCGCCATCTGGGTGCTGCCGAGATAGCCCTGGTCCCACATCATATCCTCGAGATAGGCGAGTTCGCTCTCGTCGATGAAGACCATGAGCTCGCCGGCCTCGGAGAAGTCGGTCTGACCGGCCAGCAGGGTGACGGTCTCGAGGCGGTCGTCGCCGTCGCGGGCCATGGCGGCGGCGGCGATCGCGAGGAGCGTGCCGCCGAGGCAGTAGCCGCAGGCGTGGATCTTCCGGCCGGGGACGACGCGGCCGACCATGTCGAGGGCCGCCATGACGCCGGCGCGGCGGTAGTCGCCGAGACCGAGCCCGGCGTCCTTGCGGTCGGGGTTCTTCCAGGAGATGACGAAGACGGTGAAGCCCTCGCCGACCAGGTGGCGGATCAGCGAGTTCTCGGGCCGCAGGTCGAGGATGTAGTACTTCATGATCCAGGCCGGCACGATCAGCACCGGCTCGGCGCGAACGCGCTCGGTCGTGGGCGCGTACTGGATGAGCTCGATCAGGTCGTTGCGGTAGACCACGCGGCCCGGCGTGATCGCGACATTGTCGCCGACCCGCCAGGCCTCGGTCCCGGCCTCCGGCCGGCCGGACAAGCTGCGCTCCACGTCCTCGGCGAAGAGCCCGGCGCCGCGCAGGAGATTGACGCCGCCCTCCTCGACCGTCCGCTCGATCACCTCCGGGTTCGCCCAGGGCTGGTTCATCGGCGAGTACCGGTTGAGGTGCTGGTTCATCATGAAGTTGACGACGCGCAGGTGCTGGCGGGTCGCGCCGCGCACGTCCGAGGTCGCCGTCTGCCAGAAGCGTTCGAGCGCCAAGAACGCCTGGGCGTAGACCACGTAGGGCCACGTCCGCCACGCCTCCTGGTCGAAGCGGTGCCGGCGCGGCTCGGGGAAGGGCGGCGCGCTCGAATCGATCGGCGCGCGCTGGGCGAAGAGCGCCAGTCGCAGCGCGTCCGCCGCGGCCTGGTTCGCCAATTCGAGCTGCTTGCCCGGGGCGTTGGCGAGATGCGCCGCCCAGTCGCCCCAGGCGGCGGCGACGGCGGTCGCCGAGATGCCCGCGGTGGCGCGGGCCTGAAAGGCGTGGAGCAGCCGGTCGACGTTCTCGAAATGCTGCAGCTCGATGGGCGCTCCGTTCACGATCCACTCCTCGCGCGACGGTGAGGGCAAAGCCTGCACCGTTTGCGCCGTGCCGTCCATGCCGCCGGGTCGCCGACGGCGCCAAGCTCGTGGGCGTCATCCCCGGCTCCGGCGCCGCCGCGGCGGCGAGGCCAAGGCCCACGACAAGCTCTCGAGCGACGACCTCTTGGGCGACGCGCCGGGATCGAACACGCTAATCACCATCCCCTTGCGCCGGGACGCGCCGGGGCGACGGGCGGCGGCTCGCGGGCCACGGCAAAGGAGCCTCGACCATCCAGAACCCCGCCCACGGCTTCGACCTCGACGCGGGCGACGCGAACGCGGCGGCCGCTCGCCCCCGGCCGCCTCGACGCGCTCGTCCGCAAACCCGGTCAGGCGGCCTGGGCCGCTTCGACCTTGGGCTGGACGACAAGGCCGTCCTCGCCGCGGTCGACCACCGCGGTGCCGCGCTCGGGCAGACGGCCGGCGAGCACCAGCTCGGCGAGCGGGTCCTGCACCCGCTTTTGGATCAGCCGGCGCAGCGGCCGGGCGCCGTAGACCGGATCGTAGCCGGCCTCGGCGAGCCAGGCCTTGGCGCTCTCGGTGACCTCGAGCCCGATCTCGCGGCCCGCCAGCAGGCGCTCGAGGCGGGCGAGCTGGATCTCGACGATGCCGGTCATGTCCGCCTTGCCGAGCCGGTTGAAGAGGATGATCTCGTCGAGGCGGTTCAAGAACTCCGGGCGGAAGCTCGCGCGCACGACCTCCATCACCTGGCCGCGGGCGTCCTCGGCCTTGGCCCCCTCCGGCAGCGCCGCCAGGTACTCGGCGCCGAGGTTCGAGGTCATGACGATCAGCGTGTTGGAGAAGTCGACCGTGCGGCCCTGGCTGTCGGTGAGCCGGCCGTCGTCCAAGACCTGCAACAGGACGTTGAACACGTCCGGGTGCGCCTTCTCGATCTCGTCGAAGAGCACGACCTGGTAGGGCCGCCTCCGCACCGCCTCGGTCAAGGCCCCGCCCTCGTCGTAGCCGACATAGCCGGGCGGCGCGCCGATCAGCCGGGCGACCGAGTGCTTTTCCATGTACTCCGACATGTCGATGCGGATGAGCGCCTGCTCGTCGTCGAACAGGAAGTCCGCGAGCGACTTGGTGAGCTCGGTCTTGCCGACGCCCGTCGGGCCGAGGAAGAGGAACGAGCCGATCGGGCGATGCGCCTCCTGCAGGCCGGCGCGGGCGCGGCGCACCGCGGTGGAGACGGCCTCGAGCGCGGGCTCCTGGCCGACCACGCGGCGGCGCAGCTGCTCTTCCATGTGCAGGAGCTTCTCGCGCTCGCCCTCGAGCATCTTGTCCACCGGCACGCCGGTCCAGCGCGAGACGATCGAGGCCACGTCCTCGGCGGTGACGGCCTCCTCGTTGAGCGACTGCGCCTCGGTCTCGTCGGCCTGCTTCAGCTTCTTCTCGAGCTCGGGGATGGTGCCGTAGGCGAGCTCGCCGGCCTTGCCGAGATCGCCCTTGCGCTGGGCGATGGCCAGCTCGCTGCGGGCGCGGTCGAGCTCCTCCTTCAGCTCCTGGACGGAGGCGAGGCGGCTCTTGTCGGCCTGCCAGGCGGCGGTCTTCTCCGCACTCTCCTGCTCGAGCTCGAAGAGCTCGTGCTCGAGCCGCTCGAGCCGCGCCCTGGAGGCCTCGTCGCTCTCCTTCTTCAAGGCCTCGCGCTCGATCTGCAGCTGCAGGATGCGGCGGTCGAGCTCGTCGAGCTCTTCGGGCTTGCTGTCGATCGCCATGCGCTTTCTGGCCGCCGCCTCGTCGACGAGGTCGATCGCCTTGTCCGGCAAAAAGCGGTCGGTGATGTAGCGGTCCGACAGGGTCGCGGCGGCGACGATCGCACCGTCGGCGATGCGCACGCCGTGGTGGACCTCGTACTTCTCCTTGAGGCCGCGCAGGATCGAGACGGTGTCCTCGACGTTCGGCTGGGAGACGAAGACGGGCTGAAAGCGCCGCGCCAACGCCGCGTCCTTCTCGACGTGCTTTCTGTACTCGTCGAGCGTGGTGGCGCCGATGCAGTGCAGCTCACCGCGGGCGAGCGCGGGCTTCAGCATGTTGGAGGCGTCCATCGCCCCGTCCGCCTTGCCGGCGCCCACGAGCGTGTGCAGCTCGTCGATGAAGAGCACGATCTCGCCTTCGCTGTGGGCGATCTCCTGCAACAGCGCCTTCAAGCGCTCCTCGAACTCGCCGCGATACTTCGAGCCGGCGATCAGGGCGCCGAGGTCGAGGGCCAACAGCCGCCGGTCGCGCAAAGATTCCGGCACGTCGCCGTTGACGATCCTGAGCGCCAGGCCCTCGGCGATCGCGGTCTTGCCGACGCCGGGCTCGCCGATCAGCACCGGGTTGTTCTTGGT
>JBKHCM010000130.1:0-9082 GCA_046541805.1 Alphaproteobacteria bacterium | reverse complement strand
TCGAGGACGGCGCCGGGCGGCCGGACGGCGGGGCCGGCGACGCGGCGTCGGCGACCCCCGACCGTGCCGGCAACGCCACCGACGAGGCGCCCTTCGACGCCGTGCCGACGCGGGCTCGCCGGCCGGCCACCGCGCCGCGAGAGCCCGCGGAATCTCCCGGGGATCTGACGGCGCCCGAGCTGGCCGCGAGCGGGCGCGACGCCACCGCCTCGCAAGAGGCCGCGGAGGGCCCGGGGGATCTGGCGGCACCCGAGCTGCCCGCGAGCAGGCGCGACGTCGCCGCGCGAACGGCCTCCGGGTCCTTTCGCATCCAGCTCGCCGCGGTGCCGCCGGGCGAGGAGCAGGTCACCTTCGAGCGGCTGAAGCGACGTTTGGGCGACGCGCTTGCCGGTCTGGCACCGCGCTTTCAGGCGGTCTCCACCGATTCCGGCGTGCTGGTGCGCGTGCAGGCGGCGGGCTTCGCGAGCGCGGACGCCGCGAGCGCCCAGTGCGCGCGCATCCGTGCGGCCGGTGGCGACTGCTTTGTCGTCGCCGGTTCGGGATGACGCGGCCGCGCGCGGTCGTCGTCGGGCTCGCGGGGCGAACGCTCGGCGCCGACGAGCGTCGCCTGCTGGCGCGCGAACAGCCGCTCGGCGTCATTCTCTTCAAGCGTAACGTGGAGAACCCAGCCCAGATCCGCCGCCTGACCAGGGCGGTGCGCGCCGCGCTCGGCCGCGAGGGCGCCCCGGTGCTGGTCGATCAGGAAGGCGGTCGCGTCCAGCGGCTGGGCCCGCCCCATTGGCGGGCCTGGCCGCCGGCGCGCCGCCTCGGCGTGCTCGCCGAGCGCGACCGCCCTGCGGGTATCGCCGCGGCGCACACCCTGGCGCGTCGCATCGCGCTCGATCTCGTCGCGGTCGGGATCGACTGGGTCTGCGCCCCGCTGCTCGATCTAGCGCTGGTCGAGACGCACGCGGCGATCGGCGACCGCGCCTATGCCGACGATCCCGAGCTCGTCGCGGCGCTCGGCCGCGCGGCGGTCGACGGGTTCCTGGCGGGTGGCGTGGTGCCGATCGTCAAGCACGCGCCCGGGCACGGGCGGGCCCGCCTCGACCCCCATCTCGCGCTCCCCACCGTCGACGCCCCGCTCGCGACCCTCGCGGCGGCGGATTTTCGGCCTTTCGCCGCGCTCGCGGACGCGCCGGCCGCGATGACGGCCCACGTCGTCTACACCGCCCTCGATCCCGCCGGGCCGGCGAGCTGCTCGTCGGCCGTGGTCGACGCAATCCTCCGCCGCCGGCTCGGGCTCACGGCGCTGCTGTTCTCGGACGACGTCGACATGGGGGCGCTGGCGGGGCCCGTGGACCGGCGGGTCGCGGCGGTTCTCGCCGCCGGCAACGACGTGGCCTTGCAATGCAACGGCATTCGCGCTGACCTGGAGCGCGCGCTGGCCTCGGCGCCGCCGCTGAGCGATGCCGCCCTGGCCCGCTTCGAGGCGGCGCGGCGGCGTCGAGCCGGGCTCACGGAGAACGCGGCCGATCGGCGCGCCCTGGACCAACGGCTCGCGGCCAGCCTGGGCTGATCCGCGGCTGGCGAGGAGAGCTCGGTGGACATCGCGTCGCTCGGCCATGCGCTCTCGGTCTGGCTCCTGCCGATCATCCTCGCCATCACGCTGCACGAAGCCGCCCACGGCTGGGCCGCCGACCGGCTCGGCGACGACACCGCCCGCCGCGCGGGCCGGGTGTCGCTCAACCCGATCCGCCACGTCGATCCCGTGGGCACGCTACTGCTGCCCGGCTTTCTGCTGATGGTCGCGCCGATCGTCTTCGGGTGGGCCAAGCCGGTGCCCGTTCAGCCCGGCCGCCTGCACCATCCCAAGCGCGACATGGCGCTGGTCGCCGCCGCCGGCCCCGCGCTCAATTTCGTGCTCGCGGTGGTCTGCGCCTGGCTTTTGCTGCTCCCCGCCACGATCGGCGGCGATTTCGGTCTGTGGCTGCAGCACAACCTGTTGAATGCGCTGTTGATCAACCTCGTGCTCGGGGTCTTCAATCTGTTCCCGGTGCCGCCGCTGGACGGCGGCCGCATCGCGGTGGGCTTGTTGCCGATGGGGCTCGCCCGACGCTGGGCGCAGCTTGAGCGCTATGGGCTCTTGATCCTCTTGGGCCTGTTGTTCGTGGTGCCGTTGGTGACGCGCCAGCTGGGAACGGAGATCAGCCCACTCGCGACGTTCGTCTTCGGCGTGCTCCGGCCGGTGGTCACGGTGGTGGCGGCGCTGAGCCCGTGGAGCGCCGATCAGCTCTGGGGTGCCATCTTGTGAGCGAAACAGCCGGGGAGCACGGCGCGCCGACCGATCCCGACGCCTTGGTCGTCGCCGTCGACGGCTATTCCGGCCCGCTCGAGGTGCTGTTGACCCTGGCGCGCAAGCAGCAGGTCGACCTCACCAGGATCTCGGTGCTGCAACTGGTCGAGCAGTACCTGACCTTCCTCGAGGACGCGCTGGCCCGCCGGCTCGATCTCGCGGCCGACTATCTGGTGACCGCGTCGTGGCTGGCCTACCTCAAGTCGCGGCTGTTGCTGCCGGCACCGAGCGAGCCGGAAGCGGAGGAAGCCCAGGCCATGGCGGAAGCGCTGACCCAGCGCCTGCAGCGGCTGGAGGCCATCCGCGGCGCCGTGGTCGAGCTCGGCCGGCGTGCCCGGCTCGGCATCGAACGGCTGCCGCGCGGGCGGCCCGAAGGGCTCAAGGTCACCCGCGTCGACGGGTTCACCACCGGGCTTTCCGAGCTTTTGGGCGCCTACGCCGCGGTCGCGCGCCGCGGCCAGACGCGCACGCTTTCGTTCAAGCGGCCCGAGCTCGTCCCCATCGACGTCGCGCGCGACGGGTTGCGGGCCGGCCTCGTGGGTGCGACGGACTGGCGCGTGCTCGACGACGCCCTGCCCGCCGCGCTCAAGACCGCGCGGCTGGCGCGCTCGGCCCGCGCCTCGGGTTTTGCCGCCGCCTTGGAGCTCGCCCGCACCGCGGAGGTCGAGCTGCGCCAGGAGGCCCCGTTCGCGCCGCTTTGGCTGCGCCTGCGATGACCGACGAGCGCCCGAGTGAGACCGGCGATGCGCCGGCCCGGAGCCTGAGCGACGAGCAGGCCCGCCGCATCTGCGAGGCGCTCCTCTTCGCCGCCCCCGAGCCTTTGAGCGAGGACGAGATCCGTGCTTTCCTGCCGGCGCCGGTGCATGTCGGGGCGATCCTGCGCGCGCTCGCGACCGACTACGCCGGGCGCGGCGTGCAGGTCGAGAACCACGACGGTCGCTGGGCGGTGCGCACCGCTCCGGACGTGGCGCCTTATCTCGAGCGCCTGCAGGTGAAGCCCAAGACGCTGTCGCAGGCGGCGCTCGAGACCCTCGCCATCATCGCCTACCGCCAGCCGGTGACGCGCGCCGAGATCGAGCAGATACGCGGCGTCAGCGTCAGTCGTGGCACGCTCGACCTCCTCGTCGAGACCGGCTGGGTCCGCCCTCGCGGGCGCAAGCCGGTCCCCGGCCGACCCGTCACCTGGGTCACGACCGCCGCCTTTCTCGACCATTTCGACCTCGCCAGCCTCGACGACTTGCCGCGGGTCGAGGAGCTGGCGGCGGCGGGGCTGTTCGACGCCGGCACGACGCCACCGCGACAAGACGACCGGACGGACGAGCCGGCGGCGGACGGTAACGGCGATCCGCACGGGACTTAGCGGTCGAGACGCTCTGGAATTGTTCTAAATTTATGAAAGTTCGCCGCCATTTCGGGGGAACTTGACGTGCCGCGCTCGCATCCATAGCTCTGCGGAAGTCTGGGGGGAACGATGGCGACAGCACTCGCGGACACCTTCGACGACCGAGCCGGGCGCGACGGCCTGCCGGCGCCCGTGGCGGGCACGCTCGACGTTGCGGGGCTGACGCACCGTCTCGGCGACGCCTTGGTGCTGCGCGACGTCGGGTTTCGCGTCGAGCCCGGCGAGGTGCACGCGCTGGTGGGGCCCTCGGGCTGCGGCAAATCGACGACGCTCAGGCTCATCGCCGGCCTCGAACCGGTGCAGGCGGGCGCGATCGCGATCCGTGGCGAGGTCGTCGCCGACGCCCGGCGCCACGTGCCGCCCGAGCGTCGCCAGGTCGGCTTGATGTTCCAGGACTACGCGCTGTTCCCACACCTCACCGTGCGCCGCAACGTCGCCTTCGGCCTCGGCCGGCTGCCGCGGCGCGAGCGCGACGCCCAGGTCGACGCCTGGCTCGCGCGGGTGGGGCTGCCGGGGCACGGCGAGCGCTATCCCCACCAGCTCTCCGGCGGCGAGCAGCAGCGCGTCGCGCTCGCCCGAGCGATGGCGCCGGGCCCTTCGCTGATGCTTCTGGACGAGGCCTTCTCCAATCTCGACACCCATCTGCGCGAGGACCTGCGCACGCTGGTCTTGGAGCTTCTGCGCGAGACCGGCACACCGACGGTACTGGTCACCCACGACGCCGACGAGGCCGTTCGCGTCGCCGACCGTCTGCACGTCATGCGCGCCGGGCGGCTCGTGCAGTCGGGCACACCCGCCGACATCTACGCCCGGCCGAGCGACCTCTTCGTCTGCTCCTTCTTCGGCCAGGCCAGCCGCTTCAAGGGCTGGGCGGTCGGTGGCCGCGTCTCGACGCCGCTCGGGACCGTGGCGCGCCCCGAGCTCGCCGACGGCACCGCGGTCGACGTCGTCGTGCGGCCCGACGCCGCGCGCCTGGTCGCGGGCGAGGGCGATGTGCGTGCCACGGTGCGGGCCTTTCGCAATCTCGGGCCCGCCTGCGTCGCCGAGCTCGAGCTCGCGGACGGCTGGCGCATTTCCGCGCACGTCCCGGCCGGAACCGCGCCGTTGCCGGGCGACGAGGTGGCACTCGCCGTCGATCGCCACCACATCTTCGTGTTCGAGAGCGCCTGACCGCCGCGCCCGTTGCGGGGGGGCGTGCTTTCTGCGAAGGTCCGCGCGGGTCGGCCCAGCGCCGATTCCCAGGACCGGGGAGTGAACCATGAGTATCGGCATCTGGCAGGTGGTGCTGATCCTGCTGATCGTCCTCATTGTCTTCGGCGCCGGCAAGCTGCCGAAGGTCATGGGCGACGTCGCCGCCGGGGTGAAGAACTTCCGCAAGGGCATGCGCGAGGACGACGAGGGCGGTGACGCCACCACCTCGAAGTCGATCGGTCGCGACGCCGATACCGGCGCGGCCACCGCCGCGCCCGAACGCGAGCGCGAGGACGAGACCGTCAAGAGCTGAGCCGGGGCGACCCCGGCACGGGAGGTCCGCGTGTTCGATCTCGGCTGGTCCGAAATGGGCATCATTCTCCTCGTGGCCCTTTTGGTGTTGGGCCCCAAGGAGATGCCGAAGCTCGCGCGCGACCTCGGGCGCTGGATCGGCAAGGCGCGTGCGCTCGCCCGCGAGTTCCAGCGCTCGCTGGAGGACATGGCGCGCGAGGCCGAGCTGGACGACGTCAAAAAGCAGATCGACGAGGCCGGCCGCGAGCTGCGCCGCCCGCAACTGACCAAGCGCTTCGAGCGGGAGGTCGACCCCGAGGGCGAGCTGCTTTCCGCCTTCGACGTCGAAGGCGAGCGCGGGCCGGCCAAGGGCGAGGCCGGTGCCGGGGGAGGGGCCGGCGGCGTCGCCGGCGCGGTCGAGCGCGGTGACGACGAGGAGCGCGCGCCGGCGCCCGCCTCCAGCGGTGCCGCCGAGCGCTGAAAGCCGCCATCGTGCTCAAGGATATCGACGACCGTGAAATGCCGCTGCTCGATCACTTGCTCGAGCTGCGCAATCGGCTGATGTACTCGGTCGCCGCGGTGCTCCTCGGCTTTCTCGTCTGCTATTTTTTCGCCGAAGAGATCTACCGCTTTCTGATGCAGCCCCTCGCCGACATCTACGAGGGGCAGACCGGACGGCGCATGATCTACACCGGCCTGACCGAGGCCTTCTTTACCTATCTGAAGGTCGCATTCTTCGCCGGTCTCTTTATAACCTTCCCTTTCGTCGCCAGCCAGCTCTACCTGTTCATCGCGCCGGGTCTTTACCGGCGGGAGAAGCAGGCGTTTCTACCGTTTTTGGTGGCCACGCCGATCCTGTTCTTTCTGGGCGGGGCGGTGGTTTACTATTTTATATTTCCACTGGCGTGGCAATTCTTCTTGAGCTTCGAGAGTGGGGGTGGGCAGGGCACGTTGCCGATCGAGCTCGAGGCGCGCGTCAGCGAGTACCTCGACCTCGTCATGAAGCTGATCTTCGCCTTCGGGCTCTGCTTTCAACTGCCGGTGGCGCTGACGCTGATGGGCCGGGTCGGGCTGGTGACGGCCGAGGGCCTCGTCCGCAACCGCAAATACGCCATCGTCTTGACCTTCGTCGTCGCCGCCGTGCTGACGCCGCCGGACATCATCAGCCAGATCGGCCTCGGCGTGCCGGTGCTGCTGCTCTACGAGATCTCGATCGTGGCGGTGCGCATGGCCGAGCGCCGCAAGGCGGCGGCGGACGCGGCCGACGCCGACGGGGCGCAGGCGTGAGGCCGATTGCCGCGAACCTCGGTGATCGCTAGGTTCCGGCTCCATCCACCGCGGGAACCTCGTCACCGTGCACGACATCAGGCTGATCCGCGACGATCCGGCCGGGTTCGACCGTCGGCTCGCGCGCCGCGGCGCGCCGCCGGCGGCCGCCCGGCTGCTGGAGTTGGACGCCGAGCGGCGCGCGCTCTTGATCTCGCTGCAGAGCCACGAAGCGGAGCGCAATGCCGCCTCGAAGGAGATCGGGCGGCTGAAGCGCGAGGGCGGCGACGCCGAGGCGATGATCACCCGCGTCGCCGAGCTCAAGGACGCGATCCACGCGGGTCGCGAACGCGAGCGCGCCCTCGCCGACGCGCTCGAGGCCGAGCTCGCGCGGCTGCCGAACGCGGTCGCCGACGACGTCCCCGACGGCGCCGACGAGAGCGCCAACGTCGAGCTCCGGCGCTGGGGTGAGCCGCCGGATTTCGCGTTCGCAGCCAAAGATCACGTCGATCTCGGCGAGCGCCTCGGCCTCGACTTCGACCGCGCGGCGCAGATGTCCGGGGCGCGCTTCGCCGTCTCGACCGGGCCGATGGCCCGGCTCGAGCGCGCGCTCGGCCAGTTCATGCTCGATCTGCAGACCGGCGCGCACGGCTATGTCGAGGCCCGGGTGCCGCTGTTGGTCCGCGACGAGGCGGTCTTCGGCACCGGCCAGCTGCCCAAGTTCGCCGACGATCTCTTCCGGACGACGACCGGGCACTGGCTGATCCCGACCGCCGAGGTGCCGCTCACCAACCTGGCGGCGGAGCGCATTCTCGACGCGGAAAGCCTGCCGGTCCGCTACACCGCGCTCACGCCCTGCTTTCGCGCGGAGGCGGGCTCGGCGGGACGCGACACCCGTGGCATGATCCGCATGCACCAGTTCGACAAGGTCGAGCTCGTGAGCCTGACCACGCCCGAGCAGTCCGCCGCGGAGCACGAGCGCATGACCGCCTGCGCCGCGGCGGTGCTCGAGCGTCTGGAACTGCCCTATCGCGTCGTGAGCCTGTGTACGGGTGATCTCGGCTTCGCCGCGACCAAGACCTACGACCTCGAGGTCTGGCTGCCGGGGCAGGATGCCTATCGCGAGATCTCCAGCTGCTCGAACTGCGGTGACTTCCAGGCGCGGCGAATGAACGCGCGCTTTCGCGCCAAGGGCGAGCGCGAGACCCGCTTTCTGCACACGCTGAACGGCTCCGGGGTGGCGGTCGGCCGCGCCGCGGTGGCGCTCCTCGAGAACCACCAGGAGGCGGACGGCGGCGTGCGCGTCCCTGCGGCGCTCAGGCCCTATCTCGGCGGCGCCGAGCGCCTCGTCCCGCATGCGTGACGCCAAGCTCCTCGATCGCGTCCTCGTCACCAACGACGACGGGATTCACGCCCCGGGCCTCAAGGTCCTCGAGCACGCCGCGAGCGAGCTGGCCCACGAGGTCTGGACCGTCGCGCCGGAGGTCAACCATTCCGGCGCCGGCCATTCGCTGACGATCAAGCGGCCGCTGCGTTGCCACGAGGTCAGCGAGCGGCGCTACGCCGTCGACGGCACGCCGACCGACTGCGTCCTCTTGGCCCTGCAGTGGCTGCTGCCCGGCCCCGTCGACCTCGTCCTCTCCGGCGTCAACCGCGGCGGCAATCTCGGCGAGGACGTGACCTATTCGGGGACCGTCGCGGCGGCGATGGAGGCGACGCTCTTGGACGTGCCGGCGATCGCCTTGAGCCAGTGCTTTCGCAGCGGTCATCCGGTGAAATGGGCAGCGGCCGAGCGTCACGCGCCGATGGTCGTGCGCAAGCTGCATGCCGCGGGCTGGCCCAAAGGCGTGCTCATCAACGTCAATTTCCCCGACCGCGTGGCCAATGCGGTGCAGGGCATCCGGGTGGTGCGCCAGGGCCGCGCCAAGCTGGGCGATCACATCATCGAACGGCTCGACCCGCGCGGCGAGCCCTATGTCTGGATCGGCGGGCTCAAGCACGACGAGGGTGCCGACGACGGCACCGACCGCGGGGCGGTGCGGCGCGGCTTCATCGCCGTCACCCCGATCCATCTCGATATGACCCACCACGCCGAATTGGCGAGGTTAGTCAGTATCTTGGAATAGTTTTCGAAGGTCTTGCTCGAAAGCTGGCCCGCGACGCGGGCGACCCGATGACTCTTCGCGAATATTGAGATTTACTTAGCGTCAATTTCAGGAAGGACTTTTGCTCTCCTAATAGTTTTAAGTCTTGATCGCGACTTGCCAGGTCGAGTTGATGCCGGCATCATGAAGAACGCCAGTTATGGAGGCGGTGATGCGGGTGATGACGCTGGCGGCGATCGGCGTTCTGGGCGTGGCGGGATGCACCAACTACCAGCCGCTGTCGCAGGGTGCGGGCTCGTGGGAAGAGGCGCGCCGCGCCGCCTATGGCGCCTCGGCGTCGGCGTCCTCGCCGCGGGCCAGGGCGCCTGAGCCGCGGGTCACCGACGCGCCCGTGGTCTCCGCGCCCGAGCCGGCGCGCGACGAGCCCGCGGCTGAAGCATTCGAACCCGAGCCGCTGCCGCCGCTGCGGACGCGCTCGCGCGCCGCCACGTC
>JBKHCM010000129.1:0-9366 GCA_046541805.1 Alphaproteobacteria bacterium | reverse complement strand
CGGTGGGCGCGTCTTCGACGTCCTCGGCAAGCTCTTCGACCAGCGGCCGCTGCGCGAGCTGCTGATGGACGCGATCCTCTACGGCGAACAGCCCGACGTGAAGGCGCGGCTCGACGAGGTCGTCGACGGCACCGTCAACGCCGATGCGCTCCGACGGCTGCTCGAGGACCGGGCGTTGGCGACCGAGACGATGAACGCGGCCCGTGCCCAAGCCATACGCCAGGAGATGGAACGGGCGAACGCGCGCCGGCTGCAGCCGCGCTACATCCGCGCCTTCTTCCTCGAAGCCTTCGCGATGCTCGGCGGCCGCGTCAGCCGTCGCGAGGGCCAGCGGCTCGAGGTGACCCACGTGCCGTCGGCGATCCGCGCCCGCGACCGCCAGATCGGCACGCGCGAGGTCGTCCTGCCGCGCTACGAGCGGATCGCCTTCGAAACCAAGGACCTCCACGGTCCATCGGACAACCTGATCGCCCCGGGCCACCCGCTGCTCGACGCCATGGTCGATCTCGTCCGCGAGCAGCACGGCCGCCTGCTCCAGCAGGGTGCGGTGCTGATCGACGAGCACGACCTCTCGACCGAGCCGCGGCTTCTGGTCTTTCTCCGCCACGCCATCACCGACGGTAGGCCCACGCCGTCGGGCGATGCGCTCGTCATCTCCGAGCGGATGGAGCTGGTCGACCTCTTCGCCGACGGTCGCGCCCGCGGCGCCGGGCCGGCGCCCTATCTCGACCTGCGCGCCGCCTCGGCGGACGAGGCCGAGCAGATCGAGGCCATCGCGAAGAGCGCGCCGCTCGCGGCCGAGCCCGAGAAGCGGGCGATGGATTTCGCCATCGAGCACCTCGTGCCGGAGCATCTGCGCGAGGTGAAGACCGTGCGCGTGCCGCTCGTCGACAAGGCCGAGCGCGAGGTGAAGGCGCGGCTGACCCAGGAGATCCAGAGCTGGGAGTACCGCGCCGAGGAGCTTCGGGAGCAGGAGCGCAAGGGCAAGCAGCCGGCGATGAACGCGGCCCGTGCCCGAGCCCGCGCCGACGAGCTGGAGACCCGCCTGCGCGAGCGCCTCGACGACATCGCCCGCCAGCGCCAGATCGCCCCCAGGCCGCCGCAGATCATCGGCGCCGCCCTGGTCGTGCCGATCGGATGCCTGCGCGCCGAGGCCGGCGAAGCCGATGCCGTCGCCGCCGAGGCCGACGCGCGCGCCGAGGTCGAGCGCCTGGCGATGGAGGCGGTGATGGCGGCGGAGCGCGAGCTCGGCTTCGCGCCCGTCGACGTGAGCGCCGAGAACCGCGGCTACGACATCGAGAGCCGTGGTGCTCCGGACGGCCGACTACGGCTCATCGAGGTGAAGGGCCGGCGCGCCGACGCCGACACGGTGACCGTCACCTGCAACGAGGTCATCACCGGTCTCAATGCCGGCGAGGGCTCCGACTACATCCTGGCACTCGTCGCGGTGCGCGACGGTGCCGCCGCGACGCCGCACTACGTCCGCCGCCCCTTCGACCGCGAGCCCGAGACCGACGAGACGGCGCGGACGCTGTCGCTCTCGGGTCTGGTCCGCAGGGCCACGGCACCCGGCTGACGCGCTGGTGCTTGCCAATTCTTGCCATCACGACTAGCCTTCAACCATGCGCACGATGAACGTTTCCCTGCCGGACGGGCTCAAGGAATTCGTCGAGGACCAGGTGGCGGGGCGCGGCTACGGCACCGCCAGCGAGTACGTGCGCGAGCTGATCCGCAAGGATCGGGATCGCCAGCTTCTGCGCGGGCTTCTGCTGGAGGGCGCCGACACGGCGCCGACCGAGCCCGTGGACCGGGCGTACTTCGCGGACCTGCGCGCCCGGGCCCGGCGCGGCGCGTGACGGCCAAGCCGGTCGTCCCGCGTGCCCGCGCGCGCCGGGACATCGAGGACGCCCTCGATCACTACCTGACGGTCGCCGGCGAGCCCGTGGCCCTGCGCTTCGTCGACGCGGTCGAGCGCGCCTTCGCGCATATCGGTCGCCATCCGCAGACCGGCTCGGACCGCTTCGCCCACGAGCTCGACCTGCCCGGGCTGCGCTTCTGGCCCGTCCGCCGCTTTCCCCATCTCGTGTTCTTCGTGGATCGTCCGCAGCACGTCGACGTCTGGCGCGTACTCCATGGCGAGCGCGATCTCCCCTCTTGGTTGAGATCCGACGATCGATCAGGCTAGTCCGTGCCCGTCGACCCGCCCATGCTGGCACCATTCCTCCCCGCACTTTCGATGGCGAGCCCTCGTCCATGACCACGCCCAAGAAGAAGCTCATCGAGGTCGCGCTGCCGTTGGAGGCGATCAACGCCGCCTCGTCGCGGGAGAAGTCGATCCGGCACGGGCACCCGAGCACGCTGCATCTGTGGTGGGCGCGGCGGCCGTTGGCGGCGTGCCGGGCGGTGCTGTTCGGCCAGCTCGTCGACGACCCGAGCGCCTGGCCCGAGCGTTTCCCGACCGCGGCGGACCAGCAGCGCGAGCGGGCGCGGCTGCACCGGCTGATCGAGACGCTGGTCACCTGGGAGGCCTCGACCGACGAGCACGTGCTCGACGCCGCGCGCTTCGAGATCGCGCGCTCGCTCGCCTGGGGCCGCGGCGAGGAGCCGCCGACGAAGCCCGCGGACGTCCGCGCCTATCTCCTGGAGCACAGCAGCCCGGTCTACGACCCCTTCTGCGGCGGCGGCTCGATCCCGCTCGAGGCGCAGCGCTTGGGGCTGAAGGCGATCGCCTCGGACCTCAACCCCGTGGCGGTGATGATCACCAAGGCGCTGGTCGAGTTCCCGCCCAAGTTCGCCGGCTTGCCGCCGGTGAACCCCGACGCCCGCGCCGAGGGCGTAAACGGCACGTGGCAGAAGAAGGGCGCCGAGGGCCTCGCCGAGGACGTGCGCTGGTACGGCCGGTGGATGCGCGACGAGGCCGAGCGGCGCATCGGCCATCTCTACCCGAAGGCGAAGCTCCCCGACGGCGGCGAGGCCACCGTCATCGCGTGGCTCTGGGCGCGCACGGTCAAGAGCCCGAACCCCGCCGCCCGCGGCGCGCGGGTGCCGCTGGTCGCTTCGTTCATGCTGTCGACCAAGTCGGAGAAGGAGGTTTGGGTCGAGGTCATTCGGGATGGGGATGCCCCCGATGGCTACTGCTTCGCGGTGCGGACGCGTGCAGAGCACGGCAAGCCGCCCGCGGAGGCCACGGATGGCACCGTCAATCGGCGCGGCGCGCGCTGCGCGCTCACCGACGTGCCCATTCCGTTCAGCTACATTCGAACTGAAGGCAAGGCAGGCCGAATGGGCGTCCGGCTGTTCGCCGTTGTCGCGGAGGGGCAACGCAGTCGGGTGTACCTCTCGCCGACCGACGAGCACGTCGAGGCCGCAGCCAAGGCCGAACCAGAGTGGCGCCCCGATCAGCCGCTGCCCGACAACCCCCGTGACTTCAAGACCCCGAACTACGGCCTCACGACCTTCGGTGATCTGTTCACCGACCGGCAGTTGGTGGCGCTGACCACGTTCTCGGATCTGGTGGGCGAGGCGCGGGCGAAGGTGCTGGCGGACGCCCGAGCCGCCGGCCGCGCCCCCGACCCCACCCCCCTCGCCGAGGGTGGCAGTGGTGCGCAGGCTTATGCCGATGCGGTGGCGGTTTACCTGGGATTGGTGGCGAGCAAGGAGGCTGTGTTCGTCACAACTCAAGCTCGTTGGAGGGCCGGTGAAGGTAAATCAGCACCCGGTTTCGGCCGACAAGCGTTGCCGATGGTTTGGGATTTCACCGAAGTCAATCCGTTTGCTGAAGCGGGAGGAGAATTGCTTGGTATCGTGAAGGCAGCGTCCGGCGTTTTGTCACGATTTCCGATAGTTCAAGGAAGCTACGCGACGCAAGCGGATGCGACGCAGGGTACGCCCGAAGATGGCGTCTTTATTAACACAGATCCTCCTTATTATGATAATATTGGATATGCAGATCTATCTGATTATTTCTATGTCTGGATGCGACGAAGTATGCGTCATTTATTTCCGCAAGAGTTTTCAACGGTGTTAGTCCCAAAAGCGGGCGAGCTCGTGGCGACTCCGTACCGCTTTGATGGCGGTGCTAATGAAGCAGAGCGCTTCTTTTTAGATGGAATGACCGCGGCCATTGGGCATCTTAACAGATCGTCGATAAATGGCGTTCCAGTTACGATTTACTACGCATTCAAGCAATCGGAAATTGAGCGCGAGGGTGTTGTCTCAACAGGTTGGGCAACGTTTCTTGAAGGCGTTGTTCGCTCTGGTTTCCAGGTCGATGGCACGTGGCCGGTGCGAACGGAGAATCGAACTCGCCAGATCGCAATGGGAACCAACGCGCTCGCGTCCTCCATCGTCCTCGTCTGCCGCAAGCGCGCAGATGCCGCTCCAACCGTAAGCCGCGCCGAGTTCCTGCGGGCGCTGCGCCGGGAGCTGCCGCCGGCGCTGGCGACGCTGCAGCAGGCCGCCATCGCCCCGGTCGACATGGCGCAGGCGTCGATCGGCCCGGGCATGGCCGTCTTCTCGCGCTACGCGGCGGTGCTGGAGGCCGACGACGCGCCGATGACGGTGAAGACGGCGCTGGCGCTCATCAACCAGTTCCTCGACGAATACCTCGCCGAGCAGGAGGGCGAGTTCGACAGCCATTCGCGCTTCGCCATCACCTGGTTCGAGCAGCACGGCTTCGCCGAGGGCAAGTACGGCGAGGCCGAGGTGCTGGCGCAGGCGCGCGACGTCGCCGTCGCCGGCGTGGTGGCGGCGGGGCTGATCCGCGCGGGCGGCGGCAAGGTGCGCCTGTTGCGCCGCGACGAGCTGGACCAGGCCTGGGACATCCGCACCGACGACCGCGTCACGGTGTGGGAGTGCTGTCAGCACCTGATCCGCCGCCACGACGGCGAGGGCGTCGACGGCGCGGCGCGGCTCTTGAAGTCCATGGGCCACTACGGCGAGCTGGCGCGCGATCTGGCCTACCGCCTCTTCCAGCTCTGCGAGCGCAAGAAGTGGGCGGAGGAGGCGCGCGCCTACAACGCGCTGGTCGTCGCCTGGCCCGACATCGTCAAGCGGCTCGACGAGGTGAGCGCCGACCCGCTGCCCGGCCGCGACGGCCGCCAAGCCGAATTCGCGCTTTGATCCCACGCCGTCGACGGAGACCGTCATGGCGATCACCAACAAAGACCGCATCAGCCGCCTTCTGGACGCGATCGTCGCCGGGCTCGGGCCCTACGTCGCCCGCGAGCTCCAGCGCCATCTCGGCAACGACTTCGGGCGGATCATCGCCAACGACACGCGCCTCGGTATCAACGAGGGTTCGCTCAAGGACCCGCAGGTCCTGTTGAAGGTCATGGAGCTCTACTGGCGCGACGTCTTCGGCAAGACGCTCGGGCGCAACGAGCGCGCCTACGTCAACGAGCTCTGGCACTGCCGCAACGACTGGGCGCACGGCAAAGCCTTCACCTACGAGGACACCGAGCGCGCGCTGGACACGGGCATCCGTCTGCTGAAGGCGACGTCGGCGTCCGAGCAGGCGGAGAAGCTCGAGGGGCTCAGAACCGATCTGCGGCGGACGGTGTTCGACGAGCAGCGCCGCCAGCAGGAGCGACGCCAGCAGAGCCGCAAGCTGGAAGGCGAGCCGAAGTCGGGCCTCACCCCCTGGCGCGAGATTATCCAGCCGCACCCCGACGTCGCCACTGGCCGCTTCAGCGAGGCCGAGTTCGCCGCCGACCTCGCCGCCGTGCACCGCGGCGACGCCTCGCCCGAATACGGCGATCCGGGCGAGTTCTTCCGCCGGACCTATCTGACCGATGGCCTGTCGACGCTGTTGCGCGAGGCGATGCGGCGCTTTCGCGGCGACGGCGGCGATCCGGTGGTCGAGCTGCAGACCAACTTCGGCGGCGGCAAGACCCACTCGATGCTGGCGCTCTACCACCTCGTCGAGGCGCCGGACCCGCAGACGCTGCACGGCGTCGACGAGCTGATGGCGAAGAGCGGCATCGATGAGCTGCCGGCGAAGATCAACCGCGCCGTCCTCGTCGGCACCGCGCTCTCGCCGGCGAGCCCGCGCACGCACGAGGGCGGCCACGTCACCCGCACGCTCTGGGGCGAAATGGCGTTCCAGCTCGCGGGCGACATCGGCCTGTCGCTCGTCGAGGCCTCCGACCGGACGGGCTCGGCGCCGGGCTCGGATCAGATCGTCGAGCTCTTGCAGCTCGCCGCCCCCTGCCTCGTCCTGATCGACGAGTGGGTCGCCTTCATCCGCCAGCTCTACACCGTCCACGACCTGCCGGCGGGCTCGTTCGACGCCAACGTGTCCTTCGCCCAGGCGCTCACCGAGGCGGTGAAGCACGTGCCGGGCGCACTGCTCGTGGCGTCGTTGCCGGCGTCGCAGATCGAGATCGGCGGCGAGGGCGGCCAGGCGGCGCTGGAGCGGCTGCAGCAGACCTTCGGCCGTGTGGAGAGCTCCTGGCGGCCGGCGAACGTCGACGAGGGCTTCGAGATCGTCCGCCGCCGGCTCTTCGAGCCGATCGCGGATGCGGACTACCCGGCGCGCGACGCCGTCGTGAAGGCCTATTTCGACCACTACCGGGAAGGCGGCGCGCAGTTCCCGCGAGAGTGCAGCGAGCCGGAATACAAGCGCCGGCTGGAGAGCGCCTATCCGATCCACCCCGAGCTGTTCGATCGCCTCAACAACGACTGGGGCGCGCTCGAGCGCTTTCAGCGCACGCGTGGCGTGTTGCGGCTGATGGCGACGGTGATCAACGCGCTCTGGGAGCAGGGCGACAAGAGCCTGATGATCATGCCGGCGTCGCTGCCGATGGACGACGAGCGCGTCCAGGTCGAGCTGACCCGGTATCTCGAATCGCGGTGGGACTCGATCATCGCCACCGACATCGACGGGCCGGCGGCGCACGCCCCCGGCATCGACCGCGACAACCCGAACCTGCAGCGCTACGGGGCGACGCGACGGGTGGCGCGCGCCTTGTTCCTGGCCTCGGCGCCGCAGGTGGCCGGGCGCAATCTCGGCGTCGACGACCGGCGGGTGAAGCTCGCGGCGGCGCAGGCCGGCGAGCCGGCCGGCGTCTTCGGCGACGCGCTGCGCCTGCTCGCCGACCGGGCGACCTACCTCTACACCGACGGCGGGCGCTACTGGTTCGACACGCAGCCGACGGTGACCCGGCTGGCCGACGACCGGGCGAGCCTCTTCGAGCCGGCGGACGTGCGCGTGAAGCTCGTCGAGCGGCTGCAGGAGGACAAGGACCGCGGGCCGTTCTCGGCGATGCACGTGGCGCCGAAGGACAGCGGCGAGGTGCCGGACGAGATGCCGACGCGGCTGGTCGTGCTGGGGCCCGAGTACTTCTACGCCACCAGCGGCGAGAGCAAGGCGCAAGCGGCGGCCGAGGAGATCCTCACCAAGCGCGGCGGCACACCGCGCATCTACCGCAACGCCCTGCTCTTCATGGCGCCGGACCGGCGCCGGCTCGGCGAGCTCGAGCAGGCCGTGCGGATGTGGCTCGCCTGGAAGTCGATCGACGAGGAGAAGGAGGCGCTCAATCTCAACGAGTTCCAGCGCCGCCAAGCCGCCTCGAAACGCGAGGAATGGGACCGGACGGTCGTCGCGAGACGGCGGGAGACCTGGATCTGGGCGCTGTCGCCGTACCAGCCGGACCCGTTGAGCGCCGAGATCGCCTGGGAGACGAACCGCGCCAACGGGCAAGAGAGCCTTGCCGATCGCGCCGCCAAGCGCTTCGAGACCCAGGGCGTGCTGTTCGCGCAGTTGGGCGCCCAGCGGGTCAAGGACGCGCTGGACCAGTACGACCTGTGGCAGGGCGCCGACCATCTCGGCACGAAGGCGCTCTGGGGCTACTTCGCCACCTACCTCTACCTCCCGCGCCTGGCCGACCGGCGGCTGCTCGAGGAGGCGATCCGCTCGGCGATCAGCACGCTGACGCCCGGCCCGTTCGCCTACGCCGAGGCGTACGACGAGGAGAAGGGGCAGTATCTCGGTCTGCACGTCACCGGCGCCGGCGGCGTGCCCATCGTCTTCGACGACCGTGCGCTGGTGGTGAAGGCCGAAGCGGCCGAGCGCCAGCTCGCCCGCCAGAAGCCGCCGACGCCGCCCGACGGCCCGGATCGCCCGACACCGCCCGACCCAACGCCGTCGGAGCACCCGGATCAACCGCCCGAAACGAGCGTTCGCAAGCGCTTCTTCGCGAGCGTCGACCTCAACGAGGCGCGTGCGGTGCGCCAGCTGGGCGACATCAAGCAGGAGGTGCTCGACCACCTGGCCCGTCCAGGTGCGAAGGTGAAGCTCCGGCTCGAGATCGAAGCGGAAAGCACCGCCGGCTTCGATGACGACGCCTATCGCGTCGTCACGGAAAACTGCCGCACCCTCAACATCCGCGACTTCGGCTTCGATGAGTAGGCCGGCGTGGTGATGCGGCGCCTTGGGGTGCCGGGCATTCGGCGGGACGACGCGGACGGGCTCGGGCACCGCGTCCGGCAAACACCCCGCAGGCGCGGCCGAGCCCCGCCGGGGCGGGATCACGGGTCGTCGCCGCAGGCATGTCAGGGGAGGTCGATATCTGGAGCGGGGTCCCCCTGAGGAACAGGACCCCCTTGCGTGAGAGGCGGTGCTGGCGATCGCGGGAGTTTACGGGTGTGTTGTAGCGCGCGGACCCTTCGGGAGGCACGGTGTGACCGCCGGCGTGCGGGCTCTTGTCGGCCTCAGAACGAACCCGCTGTCGCGGGATTGGTGCGGCTCGGCCGGCGGGGACTGAGCTTCAACGGCGATGAGGCTCGACCAAGGGCGGCGCGCCGGAGGTATGAAGAAGATGCAAGCTGGCCCTGCAACGCCCGCGCTCGCGGGAGGTGGCAGCCGGAAGCCAAATGCCGATGACAGATGCGCAAAGAGAGTCAACGGAATTAGAGCCGATCAACCTTGTTGATTGCGGCCTTGAAGAGGTCGTGGCGGCCTTGCTAGCGCGGCAGCCGATTGCTCCGACGGCGGGCAACGCAAACTTCATTCTGGAAAATGATAATTCGCGCAAGATATTCGCCTTCTACGCCAGGAGCCGGAAACTCTGGCCGCAGACCAAGACCGTCCAGGGCGCCGAGATCGAAGAGGTGCTGAAAGCCCTTCTGAGCGATCCTCCGGCGCGTAAGGAAACAAGAACAACCGACGCGAAGCCTGTCCGGCAATGGAAGCTCCGGCGCGTTGAAGCCCATCTTTTTGCCGGTTTGCACAGGCACTGTGGCGCGAAGGGCGAAGACCCTGAACCGTTCATCCTTGAAATCGAGCGTGACGTCACACTAGTGAGCGGATTTAACAGCCCGTTGACGAAATCGCCGGAGCGGCTTTGCTGGTCGCCGAGCGTGGAG
>JBKHCM010000128.1:0-9424 GCA_046541805.1 Alphaproteobacteria bacterium | reverse complement strand
CTGCCCCAAGGCGCTCGAGGTGGTGCCCGGCGCCACCCATCTGTTCGAGGAGCCGGGCACGCTCGCGGCGATGGCCGCGCACGCCGTCGCCTGGTTCGCGCACCATCTGCCGCCACCGGCTGGGTGAGCGCGCCCCTCAGGCGGTGACGGGCCAGTGCTGGCGGATGGGCTCGGGCAGCGCCTTGCCGACCTTGGCCATCTCGCCCGGGTCGATCTCGGCGCCGAGGACCGCGAAGACGGCCTCGGCGGTGCCGACCGGATCGCGCTGAAACCCGGGCGGCAGCTTGCGGGCGACATGGTCGGCGAAGGCGTCGACGGTGCGCTCCTTGCTGGGCGTGTCGGCGATGCGCCAGCCCTCGTAGTAGATGCCGCGCACCAGTGTGGGGAGCTGCGCGCCCAGATGCACCGCCTGTTCCGGCGTCAGTCGGTCGCGCAGGGCGTGCAGGACCGCGCGCAGCGCCGCGTAGGCCTGCGGCCGGTCGCGGAAACGGTGGTCGTCGACGAGGCGCTTCAACCAGAGATTCGTCTGTTGAACGGTATGGTCCAAGACCGACACCTGGGTATCGCTCATGACCGCCTCCCGGTCCGTGCCCGGTCCACCCGGGCCCGAAAGCCTTATCGCACGCCGCATAGGATCGCCGCTTGAGCCAGCGCAAACCGGTCCGCGGCGGCCATCGGCCCGTCACGCATCTGGCGTGGCGCTCGCCGACGTCGTCCTGGCGGCGGCCGACGCGGCCACCCAAGCGGGCGGATCGGCGGTCCCGGCGGCGCTGCCCCGGACCAGATCGGTCTCGTCGGGCCGGGTGAGGCGAAAGCGGCGGCGGTGGGCGGCTCGCGGGTCGCCACTCGCCCGGCGTCAGGGTCTCGGGGCCGTAGCCCGCGTCGAGCCCGCCCCGGTCCGGCGGCATGGTGAACGCCGCCCGGTGGTGGACGATGCCGGGCGGCGCGCCCGCGCCGGTCGCTCGCGATCTCGCGCGACGGCGCCGGATCGGCCTTCAGCGTGGTGTGCGGCGTGCGGTTCAACACCGCGTTCGCGTCGACGTCGAACAGCCTAGCACCGCCCGCATCCGTCACCACCGGCCACGTCGTCGGTGCCTTCATCAGAGCCCTCCACTGCCGGCGGCGGCCCGGGGCGCCGCGCCCGCGAGCCGCCGCTCGAAACCCGCTTCGTCGATGAGCCGCAGGCCACCGGGCTCGCTCGCCCCCCGCCGCCGCCATGCGCGCGAGCACGTCGCGGTTGGCCGGAGCGTGCCGGCGGCGGCGTTGCGCGGGTTGGCGAAGGGCTCCGCGCCCCGCTCCACCCGGCCGCGGTTGAGCTTTTGAACGTCCGCCTTGGCGAGGACGACCTCGCCGCGCACGGCGACGCGGGCGGGCGTCGCGTCGCCCCTGAGCTCCAAGGGCACCGCGCCGATCGTCCGCAGAGTCGCGGCCACCTCCTCGCCGGTGGTGCCGTCGCCGCGCGTGGCACCGCGGACGAAATGCCCGTCCGCGTAGCCCAGCTCGACCGAGAGGCCGTCGAACTCGGGCTCCAGCACCAGCTCGCGGGCCGCGTCCTCCAGCCGGTCGAGAAAGCGCGCGACCTCGTCTTCCTCGCTCACCGCGCTCAGCGACAGCATCGGCGCCTCGTGGCGGACCAGGGCGCGCGCGTCGAGCCGCGCCCCGCCCACCGCTGCGTCGGCGGGTTGGGCGAGCGCAGCTCGGCGAACGCCGCCTCCAGCTCCTCGAGCCGGTGGAACAGCCGGTCGTAGGCGGCGTCGGCGATCTCCGGCGCGTTCTCGACGTCGTCGAGGTGGTCGGGGTGGGCGATGGCGTCGCGCAGGGCCTCGACCTCGGTGTGCGCGGCCGTCGTCGACAGCCCGTCGACGGGGGTGAAGCGCTCGGTCGGGCCGTCGGTGAAGTCCATGGCCGACCTCCCCTCACGACCGGTGCAGGAGCTTGGCGAGCTCAGGCCACGGCCGCGTGTTCAAGACGTCGTCGGGGCCGAGCCAGCCACGCCGGGCCTGATCGATGCCGAAGCGGATCGCCGCGAGCCCCGCGGTGCCGTGCGCATCGGTCGAGATCGCGAGCTTGACGCCCATCTCCTTGGCCATGCGGGCGTGGGTGTCGGTGAGGTCGAGGCGCTCCGGCTGGGCGTTGATCTCGAGAAAGCAGCCCCGCTCGCGCGCCGCCTCGAGCACCCGCTCCAGGTCGAGCGCGGCGGGCGCGCGCTTGTCGATGAGCCGGCCGGTGGGATGCGCCAGGATGTTGAACCAGCGGTTGTCCATGGCGCGGATCACCCGCTCGGTCTGCTTCTCCTCGGCCAGGTCCAGCTTGTCGTGCAGCGAGCACACCCGCAGATCGAGCCGGGCGAGGATGGCGTCGGGCAGGTCGAGCGCGCCGTCCGCCAGGATGTCGACCTCGCAGCCCTTGAGCAGGCGGATGCCCTCGAGCTCGTCGTTGAGGCGGTCGATCTCGTCGATCTGCTTGGCCAGGCGGTCGGGATCGAGCCCATTGGCGACCCGGCTGTGGCGCGAGTGGTCGGTGATGGCGAGATAGGCGTAGCCGCAGGCCTTGGCGGCTTCGGCCATGGCGCGCGCGCCGTCGCGGCCGTCGCTCCAGGTGGTGTGGCCGTGGAGGTCGCCCCGGATGTCGTCGACCGTGACCAGCGCCGGCAGTTCGCCCGTCTGGGCCGCCTCGATCTCGCCGCGGTCCTCTCTGAGCTCGGGCGTCATCCAGGCGAGGCCGAGCGCCGCGTAGACCTCCGCCTCGTCCTTGCCGGCGATCCGCGCGTCGTCCGCGAAGAGGCCGTACTCGTTGAGCTTGAGGCCCTGGTCCACGGCGATGCGGCGGGTGCGGACGTTGTGGGCCTTGGAACCGGTGAAGTAGTGCAGCGCCGCGCCGTAGGCCGCCGCCTCGACGACCCGCAAATCGACCTGCAGGCCGTTTTTGAGCCGCACGGTCGAGCGGGTCGCGCCTTTGGAGACGACCGCCTCGACGGCGTCGTAGCCGGCGAAGCGGTCCATGACGGGCGCGTCGGCCGCGGCGACGACGAGGACGTCGAGATCGCCCACCGTCTCTTTGCGGCGGCGGTAGCTGCCGGCGATCTCCGCCTGCTCGACGCCGTCCACCGCCCGCAGATGGGCCAAGAGCGGCTCGGCCAGCTGCTCGGCGGTGACGAGGCGAAAGCGCGTCTCCTGGCCGGCGCGACGGGCGATGGCATCGAGGATCTTGGCTTCCGTCTTCGCGCCGAAGCCTTCGAGCTGGCGCACCTGCTTGGCCTCGGCGGCGGCACGGAGGTCGTCGAGGCCGCGGACGCCGAGCGCGCGGTGGAGCGCGGCGGTGCGCTTGGGGCCGAGGCCGGAAAGCTCGCTCACCTCAGCGAGCCCCTCGGGCACCCGGCCCGCGAGGTCGTCGAGCTGAGCGAAGGTGCCGCTCGCGACGATCGCCTCGATCTTGCGCGCCAGGTCCTCGCCGATGCCGGCGAGCTCCGCGAGGTCGGCGCCCTCTTCGAGCATGTGGGCGGCGCTCTGCGGCAGGTTCTCGAGGGTCCGGGCGGCGTCGCGGTAGGCGCGCACGCGAAAGGCGTTGGCGCCCTCGATCTCCAACAGCGCGGCGTAGCGCTCGAACAGCTCGGCGATCTCGGCGTTGGCGACCGGCATGCGCCCTCCGGCCGAAGCGGGGTGGCGGATCTCCTCGGCGGCCGCCGCGTCCGCGGGTTCGACCGATCAGCTATATCAAAGGTCGAATGCCGCGACCTTGCGTTACGTCAAAGCCGCCGGCGCCCCGCGTTCGCGCGCGAGCCGTGTTTCTCGGAACATGTCTCATACCGGGGTGTTCCCGTCGTGCAGCGCAGCCACGGCACCGCGACGGATGGACGGCTGGACCCTCGCCTATGACGGCTACGACCCCGCGCAGGAAGGCTTGCGCGAGGTCCTCTGCGCGCTCGGCAACGGCTTCATCGTCAGCCGCGGCGCGCTCGCCTGTGCGGTCGCCGAGGACGGGCACTATCCGGGCACCTACCTCGCCGGCGGCTACGACCGCGCGGTGACCGACATCGCCGGGCGCGCGATCGAGAACGAGGACCTCGTCAACCTGCCGAACTGGCTGCCGCTCACCTTCCGCATCGACGACGGTCCCTGGCTGCGCCCGAGCACCGTCCGCCATCTCGAGCACCATCGCGAGCTCAACCTGCGCGAGGGCCTGCTCACGACGCGGCTGCGCGTCGCCGACGCTGACGGCCGCATCACCCGGCTCGAGGAACTCCGCCTGGTCTCGATGCGCCAGCCCCATCTGGCGGCGCTGCAGGTGCGCCTCACCCCGGAGAACTGGTCGGGCACCTTGACCCTGCGCTCCGCCCTCGACGGCGGCGTCGTCAACGCCGGGGTCGAACGCTACCGGGACCTCCAAGGCCGCCACCTCGAGACCTTGGACACGGGCGCGCCCGACGGCGTCACCTGGCTCCGAAGCCGCATGCGCCAGGCGCGCACCGAGGTCGGGCTCGCCGCGCGGGTGACGGTCGAGGCGGCGGGTGCCGTCGCCGCGCGCCGGGTCGAGCGGCTCGCCGACCTCGTCGCCGAGGAGACCGAGGTCGAGGCCCGCGCCGGCGCGCCCGTCACCGTGGAGAAGGTCGCGGCCTACGTCTCCTCGCGCGACGCGGCGGTGAGCGAGCCGGTGAGCGACGCGATCGAGGCGGCCCGCGGCGCCGACCGCTTCGCCGCGCTGGCGGCGGCGCACCGCGCCTGCTGGCGGCATCTCTGGGAGGCGTTCGACATCCGCCTCGACGCCGCCAACGGCCACGCCCCGCAGCTCAAGCTGCGCCTGCACCGGTTCCACCTCGTGCAGACCGCCTCGCCCCACAGCATCGGGCTCGACGTCGGCGTGCCGCCGCGGGGCTGGCACGGCGAGGCCTATCGCGGCCACGTCATGTGGGACGAGATCTTCATCCTGCCGTCCTTGATGCTGCGGGCGCCGGAGCTCGCCCGCGCGCTCATCGGCTATCGCTATCGGCGGCTGCCGGCGGCGCGGCGGGCGGCGCGCGACGCCGGCTTGAAGGGGGCCATGTTCCCCTGGCAGAGCGGCGCCAACGGCCGGGAGGAAAGCCAGCGCGTCCACCTCAACCCGATGTCCGGGCGCTGGGTGCCGGACAACTCCTGGCGCCAGCGCCATATCGGCGCGGCGGTGGCCTACAATGCCTGGAAATACTGGCAGGTCACCGACGACTGGCAGTTCCTCTGCGAGGAGGGGGCCGAGCTGATCCTCGAGATCGCCCGGTTCTGGTCGAGCATCGCCGCCGAGCGCGCCGACGGCCGCTTCGACATCAAGGGCGTGATGGGCCCGGACGAGTTCCACACCGCCTATCCCGGCGCCGATCCCTCGACCGAAGGCGGCCTCGACAACAACGCCTACACCAACGTCATGGCGGCCTGGGTGCTGGCGCGCGGGCTCGAGGTGCTGGAGCTGTTGCCCGAACAGCGCCGCCGCGCCCTCACCGAGATCCTCCAGATCGACGACGCCGAGCTCGCCCGCTGGGAGCGGATCAGCCGCGGGCTCGTGGTGCCGTTTCACGGCGACGGCCTGATCAGCCAGTTCGAGGGCTTCGAGCGCCTCGCGCCCTTCCCCTTCGCGGACTACCGCGAGCGCTACGGCGAGATCCGCCGGCTCGACCGCATCCTCGAAAAAGAGGGCGACGACCCCAACCGCTATCAGGTCTCCAAGCAGGCCGACGTCTTGATGCTCTTCTATCTCTTCTCGACCGAGGAGCTGAGAGCGATCCTCGAACGGCTCGGCTACGTCTTCACGCCCGAGATGATCTTCGAGAACATCCGCTGGTACATGGCGCGCACGGTGCACGGCTCGACCCTGAGCTGGCTCACCCACGCCTGGGTCTTGGCGCGCGCCGACCGCGAGCAGTCCTGGCGGCTGGCGCTGACCGCGCTCGACAGCGACGTCGCCGACCTCCAGGGCGGGACCACGCCCGAGGGCATCCATCTGGGGGCGATGGCCGGCACCGTCGACCTGATGGAGCGCTGCTACACCGGCCTCGAAGTCGGCGCCCACACGCTGCTCTTCAACCCGCACCTGCCGAGCGAGGTCGAGCGGCTCGCGACCACGATCCGCTACCGCCGTCAGGTCCTTGACGTCGAGGTCGACCACGACGCGCTCACGATCACCAGCCGGCCGACGGCGGCGGGCCCGGTCGTGGTCGGCTACCGGACCAGTGCGCGCGCGCTGAGCCCGGGCCAGAGCGTCACCTTCCGGCTCGTGCCCGAGCACAAGCTCGACCGCGCCGAGCGCGGCGCCGCGCAGCAGCGGGTCGCCGAGCGCGCGTGCCCCGGGACCGCCGGCGAGACCGGCGACGAGACCAGGGAGACGATGCGATGACCGATCGCGACACGCTGGTGGTCCGCCTGAGCGAGGTCGGCAGCCGGGACACCGCCCGCGTCGGCGGCAAGAACGCCGCGCTCGGCGAGATGATCGCCAAGCTCGAGGACGTCGGCATCCGCGTCCCCGAAGGCTTCGCCACCACCGCCGCGGCCTATCGGGCGTTCGTACGCGCGAACGGGCTCGAGGGCGTCATCCGCGCCGAGCTGGCCGAGCTCACACCCGATCACGGCAACCTCGCCGCGGTCGGCGGCGCCATCCGCGAGGCCATCCTGGCGGGCGAGCTGCCGGGCGACCTCGTCGAGGCGGTGCGCCGGGCCTACGCGGAGATGACGACGGATGGGCGGCCGGCGACGGTGGCGGTGCGCTCGAGCGCCACCGCGGAGGACCTGCCGCAGGCGAGCTTCGCGGGCCAGCTCGAGACCTATTTGAACGTCACCGGCGAGGCGGCGCTGCTCGACGCCCTCAAGCACAGCCTCGCCTCACTCTTCACCGACCGCGCGATCGTCTACCGCGAGAACAACGACTTCGACCACCTGAAGGTGGCGCTCTCGGTCGGCGTGCAGCGCATGGTGCGCTCGGATCGGGCGTGCGCCGGCGTGATGTTCACCATCGACACCGAGACCGGCTTTCCGCGCGCGATCCTCATCAACGGCGCCTGGGGGCTGGGCGAGACGGTCGTCCAGGGCATGGTCGAGCCCGACGAGTTCCAGGTCTTCAAGCCGCTCTTGGACCGCGAGGGCCTCGTCCCGATCATCAACAAGCGGCTGGGCTCCAAGCGGCAGAAGATGAGCTACGCCGAAGCGGGCTCGACCGCGCTCGACGAGGTCGAGGCGGCGGCGCGCGAGCGCTTCGTGCTCGACGACGCCGAGGTGCTTCAGCTCGCCCGCTGGGCCCAGGCGATCGAGGCCCATTACGGCCAGCCGATGGACATCGAGTGGGCCAAGGACGGGCTCACCGGCGCGCTCTTCATCGTCCAGGCGCGGCCGGAGACGGTGCAGTCGCAACGCAAAGCCGGGGCCTTGCGCACCTTCAAGCTCAACGCGCGCGGCGAGGTGCTGACCCGCGGGCTCGCCATCGGCGACGCCATCAACAGCGGCCGCGTCATCAAGCTCGACAGCGCCGCCGAGATCGAGCGCTTCGAGGACGGCGCGGTCTTGGTCACGACGATGACCGATCCCGACTGGGTGCCGATCATGAAACAGGCGGCGGCGATCGTGACCGACCACGGCGGCCGCACCAGCCACGCCGCCATCGTCAGCCGCGAGCTCGGCGTGCCCGCGATCGTCGGCACCGGCGACGCCACCCGGGTGCTCGCCGACGATCAGGCCGTCACCGTCTCCTGCTTCGAGGGCGACGAGGGCGAGGTCTACGCGGGCGCGCTCGACTTCGAGGTGCGCGAGGTCGACCTCGACCGGGTGCCGGCGACGCGCACCAAGGTGATGGTCAACGTCGCCCAGCCGGCGGCGGCCTTCAGCTGGTGGCGGCTGCCCACCGACGGCGTCGGCCTCGCCCGCATGGAGTTCATCGTCGGCCACGACATCAAGGCCCATCCGATGGCGCTGGTCCACTTCGACGACCTGGAGGACCGGGACGCCAAGCGACGGATCGACGAGCTCACCCGCGGCTTCACCGACAAGCGCGAGTACTTCGTCGATCATCTCGCCCGCGGCCTCGCCCGGCTCGCCGCCGCCTACTGGCCGAACCCGGTGATCGTGCGCCTGAGCGACTTCAAGACCAACGAGTACGCCAAGCTCATCGGCGGTGCCGCCTTCGAGCCCACCGAGGAGAACCCGATGCTCGGCTGGCGCGGCGCCAGCCGCTACGACCACGACGACTACCGCGAGGGCTTCGCCTTGGAGTGCGCCGCGATCAAGCGGGCGCGCGAGGCGATCGGGCTCGCCAACATCGTGGTGATGATCCCGTTCTGCCGCACGCCCGAGGAGGCCGACCTCGTCCTCGAGACGATGGCGGACAACGGCCTCGTGCGCGGCAAGGCCGGGCTCGAGGTCTACGTCATGGCGGAGATCCCCTCCAACGTCATCCTCGCCGACCGCTTCGCCGAGCGCTTCGACGGCTTCTCCATCGGCTCGAACGACCTCACCCAGCTCACCCTCGGCGTCGACCGCGACAGCGACCGCCTGAGGGGTCTCTTCGACGAGCGCCACGAGGCGGTGACGCGCACCATCGCGGACCTCTTGAAGACCGCGCGCCGCACCGACACGCACACCGGCATCTGCGGGCAGGCGCCGAGCGACCACCCCGAATTCGCGCGCTTTCTGGTGGCGCACGGCATCACCTCGATCTCGGTGACGCCGGACAGCTTTCTTCGGGTGAAGGAGCACGTCGCCGCCGCCGAGCGCGCGGCCGAGGCGGTGGCCGGCGATTGAGGCGGAGGTCAGGCGCCGGGGCGGTGCGGATCTTGGCGGTCGAGCTCGACCGCGAGCCGGCTGCGGGCCCGGCTCACCCGGCTCTTCACGGTGCCGACGGCGCAGTCGCAGTCATGGGCGATGTCGCGGTAGGAGCGATCCTCGGTCGTGGCCAGGACGAGGGCGCGACGCTCGGCCGGCCTGAGGCGGGCGAAGGCGCGCTCGAGCGCCATCATCTCGAGGCGGCCGTGCTGCGGCACGGTGCCGGCGGAGGTCCGCTGGACCAGCTCGTCGTCGGTGGTCTCTAGCCGGCGGGCGTGACGCTTGGCGAGGCTCAAGAAGCGGTTGCGCAGGATGGTGGCGAGCCAGGCGTCGATGTTGGTGTTGAGCTGGTAGCGCCCGGCGGCCCTGAGCGCGTTGACGCAGGTATCCTGGACGAGGTCGTCCGCCAGCGCGGCGTCGTTGTCGGTGAGCCGCCGCGCGAAGGCGCGCAGCCGTGGCAGCGCGCGCAACAGTTCCGTCTCGAAGCCGTCCACCCTCGTCTCCCGATCGCTGCGGAGCCCCGGATGCCGGGGCGAGCGCCGATCGCGACCGCCGCCCCCCCTGCGGCGGCCGTGCCGGAGCCCGCGCCTACGCGGCGATGCGCAACGCGGCGGTGAGCCGCTCGCGGCGACGGCGCAGCTCGTCGAGGGCGT
>JBKHCM010000127.1:0-9459 GCA_046541805.1 Alphaproteobacteria bacterium | reverse complement strand
GGCGGCGCGGGCGGCCGACGGTGCGGGATGAACGTGCCGGCGGGCTCGACCCCGCGGGCGATGCGGCGCTGCAGGCCACGGACGCGGGCACGGCGCCGCGCCTTGGCGAGCCGGCTCACGTCTCGAGCACCAGCCCCTCGGCGGCGACGCAGGAGCCGGGGCGGCGCTCGGCGAGGGCGGCGTCGATGCGCGCGAGCGCGGCGTCGTCGGCGTCGGGGTCGTGGTGAAAGGTGACCAGCCGGCCGGCGCCGGCGGCCTCGCACACCCTGAGCCCCTCCTGCCAGGTCGAATGCCCCCAGCCCTTGAAGCGCGCGAAGCTCTCGTCGGTGTAGGTGGCGTCGTAGACGACCACGTCGCAGCCCTCGATCAACCCGAGGACGTTGCCGTCGGGGGCGCCCGGCGTGTGCTCGGTGTCGGTCACCAGCGCGAAGGAGCGCCCGTCGTAGTCGACCCGATAGCCCGTCGCCCCGCCGGGGTGGTTCAAGGGCGCGGTGCGGATGGCGAGACCCGAGGCGAGCTCGAGCCTGGCGCCGGCGTCGAAGTCGTGGAACTCGCGCGCCGCCTGCATGACGTCGAGCGGCACGGGAAAGAGCGGCTTGCGCATCAGATCGGCGAGTGTGCCGGCCAGGGTCAGGCCCTGCCGGCGCAGATGCCCGGCCCAGACGTGAAAGCGGTTACTGGCACAATACGCCGGACGGAAGAACGGAAAGCCGACGACGTGGTCGAGATGGGTGTGGGTGAGGAAGATGTGCGCCTCGCACGGCCCCTCGTGCTCGACGTGCTTGCCGAGCACCCGCGCGCCGGTGCCGACGTCGAAGACCAGCCGCTGGCCGCCGCAGCGCACCTCGATGCACGCGGTGTTGCCGCCGTAGCGCACCGTGTCGGGGCCCGGCGTCGCCACCGTGCCGCGCACCCCCCAAAAGCGGATGGTGAAGTCCGGGCCGCCGGCCGTGGGGGCCGTCGTCATCACCCCTCAAGCCGCCCGGCGGTAGAGGTGATAGCGCGCCGCCGGCACCGCCGCCGGCAACGGCAGCGGCGTCAGGCGCGGATCGTCGAGCGCCTGATCCGAGGCGACGTAGCCGCCGGGCGTGACCAGGGGCGGAAGGACGCCGGCGAGCCAGCCGGCGAGCCGGGCGTTGCGCGCCGCATCGCCGGTGCCGATGTCGGCGTGCACCAGCGCCGCCGGCGCCGGCAGGCGGTCGAGCGCGTTCGGCAGCGTGTCGTAGAAGTCGCCCTCGATCAGGTGCGCGGGATCGGGCCAACAGTCGGGATGCGCCGCCGGCTGCCGCTCGAAGACGAAGATCTCGCGCTCCGGCAGCCGCTCGCGCAGGTGATCGAAGGTGCGGCCGTTGCCGAGCCCGAGCTCGACCACCGGCCCCGACACCTCGGCGAGCGCGTCCGCCAGGGCATCGAGACAGGCCCGCTGGGCGACCAGACGCGCGATGTTGGTGTCCAAACGGCTCATCGCATCTCCAACACGCTGCGGTGTGCCCACCGCGCGCGCCACCGTCAATGACGCCCGCGCGCCGAGGCTGGCGGCCCGCTCGCCGGCCGGCGGTGACGTCCGTCACAGCTGCGGGCGCTTGGGTGCGCCGCAGCGACGCGCTATGCCGGCGCACACGTGTCCGCAAGAGGTGTTCCATGGCGGTCGTCGATCCGCGCCAACCCTATGCCACGCGCCGCTCGCCGGTGCTCGCCCAGAACGTCGTCGCCACCTCACAGCCGCTGGCGGCGCAGGCGGGGCTGCAGGCGCTCGCCGACGGCGGCAACGCGATCGACGCGGCCCTCGCCGCGGCGATCACCCTCACCGTGGTCGAGCCCTCGGGCAACGGCCTCGGCGCGGACGCCTTCGCGTTGATCTGGGACGGCACGGAGCTCCACGGCCTCAACGCGTCGGGCCGCGCGCCCGGGGCCTGGACGCCCGCGCGCTTCGCCGGGCGCAAGACCATGCCGGTCCTGGGCGCCGACAGCGTCACCGTGCCGGGGGCGGTCTCGGCCTGGGTCGCGGCGAGCCGGCGCTTCGGGCGGCTGCCCTTCGGCGATCTGTTCGCGGCGGCGATCCGCTACGCCCGCGACGGTTGGCACGTCTCGCCCGTGGTCGGCGCCTTGTGGGCGCGCGCCGCCGACCGCCTCGCCGCCGAGCCGGGCTTCGCCGCCACCTTTCTGCCCGCGGGGCGCGCGCCGGCGGTGGGCGAAGTCTTCCGCGCCCCGGCGATGGCGGCGACGCTCGAGGCGATCGCGGCGACGGCGGGCGAGGCGTTCTACCGGGGCGACATCGCCAAGGCGACGGTGGATTGGGTCCAGCGCCACGGCGGCGGGCTCACCCTCGGCGATCTGGAGGCGCACGGGGCGGATTGGGTGGAACCGCTCGAGCACACCGCCCTCGGCGGCCGGCTCTGCGAGATCCCGCCCAACGGCCAGGGCATCGCCGCCCAGATCGCGCTCGGCCTGCTCGCGCACACGGACCTCGGCGACCACGCACCCGACGGCGTGCGCGCGCTGCATCTCCAGATCGAGGCGATGAAGCTGGCGATGGCCGACCTCGACGCGCATGTCGGCGACCCCGCGTCGATGCGCGTGGCGCCCGCCGATCTCCTGGCGGCGGACTATCTCGCCGAGCGCGCCCGCCAGATCGACCCCGCCCGCGCCAACGATCCCGGCGCCGGCGCCCCCAAGCCGGGCGGCACGGTCTACCTCACCGCCGCCGACGCGAGCGGCATGATGGTCTCCTTCATCCAGTCCAACTACATGGGCTTCGGCTCGGGCGTGGTCGTGCCCACGACCGGCGTCTCGCTGCAGAACCGCGGCGCCGGCTTCACCCTGGAGGCCGGCCACCCCAACGAGGTCGGCCCGAACAAGCGCCCGTTCCACACCATCATCCCGGCCTTTTTCCGCGACGGCGCCGGCGCGCCGGTGATGAGCTTCGGCGTCATGGGCGGGCCGATGCAGGCTCAAGGCCACGTCCAGATGGTGCTCTGGACGCAGCTCTGGGGCCAGAACCCGCAGGCCGCGAGCGACGCGCCCAGATGGCGCGTGACCGGCGGGCGCGGTGTGGCCATGGAGGTCGGCTTCGCGCCCGAGGTCTACCAGGGCCTTGAAGCCCTGGGTCACGCGATCACCGTGGAGCCGCCCGACGCCGCCTTCGGCTTCGGCGGAGCGCAGCTCATCGCGCGGCTGCCGGGCGGCTACATCGCCGGCTCCGACGGCCGCAAGGACGGCTGCGCCCTCGGCTTTTGAGCGCGGGTGAAGCCGCGGGCGAGGTGCTCGAGCATGAGCGCCGTCGCACTGCCCGGATAGCGGGCGAGAAAGGGCGTTTGCGCGCGGATGGCGGCGCTGACGCGCGGGTCCTCGAGGATCACGCCGCGCGTCGCGAGCGGCAGACGCAGGAAGTGGGCGACCGCGCGCGGTAGTGCATCCTGAGGTCTGAAAATTCGGCTGAGCGGGTCGCTCGGCACGGCGGGCGTCGCCGTCGCCCTGGGCCAGCTTCAAAAAGGCGTAAGCGTCGGTGAGGGCCGCCGGATCGGGGGTGACGACCAGCAGGCGCCGGCGCCCGAGCCGCCACCCGTCGCGCAAGGCGCGCTCCGCGCCGCCGGCGAGGTCGATCACCGTCCAGTCGTAGGCGTGAGCGAGGGCGGCGACCTTGTCGGCGAGCTCGAGCCGCGTCCGCGCGTCGAGATCGGCGAGCCGCCCGCTGCCCGACGCGCTCGCCAGCAGCTGCACGCCGGTCGCGCCGAGCGGCTTGATGCACCATGCCAAGGCGTCGACCGAGCCGTCCACCGGCAGGTCGACCGAGGCCATCGTGCCGAGTTGGACGTCGGCGTTGGCGAGCCCCCAGTCGGCATCGACCTAGAGCACCCGACAGCCGCGCGCCAGCGCCTGGGCGAGGCTGGCCGCGAGCCAGGTCTTGCCGGTCCCGCCCTTGCCCGAGGCCACGGTGATGATGCCGGTCATGCTGCGTGCGCCTTCAGGGTCTCGGCTTGCTGGGTCTCGAAGCGGTGGACGAGCAGGCGGGCGAGCCCGGCGGCCTTGAGCACCGCGGGCGCGTCGTCGACCCGGCCGGAGACGCTGGCGGGCAAGAGGCCGACGCCGCCGCAGGCGAGCGCCACCAGCCCGCCGTAGCGCCGCGCCAGGTCGAGCTTGGTCGGCAACACCGCGCGGCAGCCGAGGGTCAAGAAGTCGGCCGCCGTCTCCAGGAGGTCCACGGGCGCGCCCTCGGCGCTCGTCACCAGCGTCGCCGTGACGTCGCCGGCCGCCTCGATCAGCGCGCGCAGCCGCGCCGCGCCCAGCGAGCTCGCCGGCGAGATGCCCGGCGCGTCGACGACGAGCGGGCCGGGGACGGCGGCCGCCTCGGCCAGCCCGCCCGGGCTCGAGACCTTGCGCACGGCAAGGCCGCTCGGCGCGAGCCAAGCCTCGAGGCGAGCGTCGGCCGGATCGTTCGGGGCCTCGACCACGACCACTCGCGGGGGCGTGCCGGCGGCGGCGAGGCGCCGCGCGAGTCGCGCGCTCGCGAGCGTCTTGCCGTGCCCCGGCAGGCCGAGGAAGAGCCGGCGCTCGCTGGCGGGTGCCGCGTGCAGGCGCGGCTCGAGCGCGTGGGTGAGGGCCGGCTCGAGCTCCGCGCCGAGGGCGTCGCGGGCGAGCTGGGTGCGCAGTCCCGCCGGCACGCCGTGAAAGCTCAAGACGGCGCCGAGGCGGGGGTCCGGGGCGGTCTCGGCGGCGCGCAGGAGCTCGCCGAGGTCGTGCTCGGGCTCGATCGCGGCGGTGATGCGGATGCCGCCGGCGGTGGGCTCGGTCGAGAGGACGAGCGCCTCGTCGCCGAGGCTCGCCCGCACGAGCGACTGGGCCTCGCTCAGGTTCAGCGCGTCGAAGGTGCGGATCTGCATGGCTTGCATCTCTCAGTTGCCGGCCTCGCCCGGTAGGGCGAGGCCGGCGGCGGACGGGAGCCCGCGCGCGGCTGGGGTGATCGAGCCCGGCTCCACGTGCGGCGCCCCGTTCGCGAGCACGTCCGCGACCTTCAACGGTCGCTCGGGCCGCGTCGCGAGCCCGGCGTCGCAAGCGCGGGCCACGGACGTGACGCGGCAGGGTGACGTGCCCGTCCGCGCCCAAGTCTTTAAGGATCGGCGCGACGTCGAGCTGCGGCCGTCGGGCGAACGCGTCAGGGTTTCCCTTGATGGCGCAAGGATCGCCGCGGTGCCGCAACGACGACGGGCGACGAGGCCGGCGCGGATCGTGCGCGAAGCCAAAGGCGGCTTCGCGGTCGAGGTGGCGGCCGGGCTCGCCGGTGCCGGGCTGCCGCTCGCCGTCGTCGATCGGGCCCCGATCCCTGCCTTCGCCCGGGTGCGGGATCGGCCGGCCAAGACCGCCCTCGCCGCCATCATCCGAAAGCTCCTCACCATCCTCGCCGCCATCATCCGGGACCAACCTCCGTTGAAAACGCGCTTGACCGGCAACCCCGTCCCTCAGACCTGGCCGAGCGTGCGGATGCGGGATTTCGGGTGGATCTCGTTCTGCGAGAGCACCACGGTCGCCGGGCGGAAGCGCTCGACCATCGCGCGGACGTAGGGGCGCAGGGTGGGCGTCGTGACCAGGACCGGCAGCTCGCCCTTCTGCGCCTGCTCCTCGAAGCGGTCGCGGACGTCGCCGACGAAGCGCTGCAGCTCCGAGGGCGCCATCGCGAGCTGGCGGTCGCCGCCGCCGCCTTGGTCGACCAGCGCGTCGTGGAAGGCCTGCTCCCACTGTGGCGAGAGCGCGAGGATCGGGATGTAGCCGGCCTCGGAGGTGGCGTCCTGCGAGATCTGTCGCGCCAGCCGGCCGCGGACGTACTCGATCAGGACGGTCGGGCTCTGGATCGAGCCGGCGACGTCGCCGAGGGCCTCGAGGATCAACGGCAGGTCGCGGATCGAGACGCGCTCGGCCAAGAGCCCCTGCAGCACCCGCTGGATGCCGCCGGTGGTGAGCTTCGCCGGCACCAGATCGCCCAAAAGCCGCTGATAGGGCTCGTCGAGCTCCGCCAGGAGCTGCTGGGTGAGGGCGTAGCTCAACAGATCGGGCAGGTTTTCCTTGACGACCTCGGTCAGGTGCGTGGTCACCACCGTCGCCGGCTCGACGATGGTGAGGCCCTGGTGCTGCGCGGCGTCCTTGAGCTGGCGGCCGATCCAGTGGGCGTCGAGGCCGAAGGTGGGCTCCTTGGTGGCCTCGCCGGGCAGCTGGATCGGGCGACCCTGCGGGTCCATCACCATCAGCATCGCGGGTCGGACCTCGCCACGGGCGGTCTCGGTCTCCTTGAGTCGCACGACATAGGTGTTCGCAGGCAACTGCAGGTTGTCCTGGATGCGCACCGGCGGCATCAGGAAGCCGAGCTCCTGGGCGAGCTGACGCCTGAGCGCCTTGACCTGATCGGGCAGGCCCGGCGCGTCGCCCGACTTGATGAGCGGCAACAGGCCGTAGCCGAGCTCGAGCCGGAGCGTGTCCATCTGCAGCGTCTGGCTGATCGACTCCTCGGCCGGCGTCGCCTCCGCCTCGCCGCCGGCCGCGGCCTTGGCGAGGGCGCCGCCGGCGCCGGGCGCCGCCTCGGCCAGGCGTTGGCGGCGTTGCACCCAGGCGATGGTGGCGCTCACCGCGGCGAGCGAGAGGAAAGGCACGACCGGCAGGCCGGGCAGGAGCGCCAGGCTCGCGAGCAGGCCGGCGGTGACCTGGAAGGTGCGCGGGTTGGCGCCGAACTGGCGCACCAGCGCCGCGTCCACCCGGCCGCCGACACCGGCCTTGGAGACCAGCAGGCCGGCGGCGGTGGAGACGATCAGCGCCGGGATCTGCGAGACCAGCCCGTCGCCGACGGTCAACAGCGTGTAGGTCTGCGCCGCCTCGCCCACGGTGATGCCCATCTGGCCGACGCCGATGATCAGCCCGCCGACGAGGTTGATGGCGGTGATCAGGATGCCGGCGATGGCGTCGCCGCGGACGAACTTGGCGGCACCGTCCATCGCGCCGAAGAAGGCGCTCTCCTCCTCGAGGTGGGTGCGGCGGCGGCGCGCCTCGTCCTCGTCGATGAGGCCGGCGGAGAGGTCGGCGTCGATCGCCATCTGCTTGCCGGGCATGGCGTCGAGGGAGAACCGCGCCGCCACCTCGGCGATGCGCCCCGAGCCCTTGGTGATGACGACGAAGTTCACGATCACCAGGATGACGAAGACGATCATCCCGATGACGAAGTTGCCCTGCATGACGAAGCCGCCGAAGGCCTCGATGACGTGGCCGGCGGCGTCCGAGCCCTCGTGGCCGTTCGCCAGGATGAGGCGGGTCGAGGCCAGGTTGAGCGACAGCCGCAGCATCGTCGCCAAGAGCAGCACGGTCGGAAAGCTGGAGAAGTCCAGCGGCTCCTCGATGAAGAGCGAGGTGAACAGCACCATCACCGCGAAGCCGATCGACATCGCCAAGAGCAAATCGAGCACGACGCTCGGCATCGGCAGGATCAAGACGATCAGGATGCCGATGACGCCGAGGGCCAAAAGGATGTCGCGCTGACCGGTCAGGCGCTTGAGCCAGCTCTGGAGCTGGCCCGGCGGGGCCGCGGGTGGGGCGGCGGTGGCCATGGCGCTCAGCTCCGTCCGCCGCTGGGCTCGGGCACGGCGGTGCCGGCGTCGGCGTACTCGTGCAGGCGGTTGCGAAGCGTGCGGATGGAGATCCCGAGGATCGCGGCGGCCTGGGTGCGGTTGCCGCGCGTATGGTCGAGGGTGTCGAGGATGAGCTTGCGCTCGACCTCGGCGAAGGTCCGGCCGACCAGTCCGCCGCCGCTGCCACCGCCGCCGCCCTCGCGGGCCTTCGGCAGGCGGATGGCGTCGACGTCGATGCTCGCCCCGCCGGCGAGCAGCACCGCGCGGTGCACGCAGTTCTCGAGCTCGCGGACGTTGCCGGGCCAGTCATAGGCCTCGAGCCTGGCGAGCGCCGCCCGGGTGAGCTTGACCTCGCCGAGGCCGTTCATCTTGGCGTATTTGGCGGCGAAGTGCGCGGCGAGCCCCTTGATGTCGCCGGGGCGGGCGCGCAAGGGCGGCACCTCGAGCGGCACCACGTTCAAGCGGAACATCAAATCCTCGCGGAAGGTGCCGGCCCGCACCGCCTGCTCGAGGTCGCGGTTGGTGGTGGCGAGGACGCGGATGTCGACCGGCACGGGCTTGGTGCCGCCGACCCGGTCGATCTCGCGCTCCTGCAGCGCGCGCAGCAGCTTCGCCTGCAGGCGCGGGTCCATCTCGCTGACCTCGTCCAACAGCAGCGTGCCGCCGCTCGCCTCCTCGAACTTGCCGATACGCCGCGCGGCGGCGCCGGTGAACGCGCCCTTCTCGTGGCCGAAGAGCTCGCTCTCCAACAGCGCCTCGGGGATCGCCGCGCAGTTGAGCGAGACGAAGGGGCCCTCGGCGCGGGTGCTGTGGGCGTGGAGAAAGCGCGCCACCACCTCCTTGCCGACGCCGCTCTCGCCGGTGATCAGGACGCTCGCCTCCGCCGGCGCCACCCGCCTCGCCAGGTCCAAGAGCTCGCGCATGGCGGGGTCCTCGGCGACGAGGCCCGGCGCGCCGCCGCTCGCCGCCTCGACGATGGCGGCGATCAGGTCCTCCGCCGGCGGCAAGGGCAGGAACTCGACCGCGCCGCCACGGATGGCGGCGACGGCGGTGCGGGCGTCGGTGTCGATGCCGTAGGCGATCACCGGGACGTGGATGCGCTCGGTGCGGAGCTGGCGCACGAACGCGGCGACGTCGGCGTCGGCGGAGACCCAGAGCTGATCGGCGCCGCGGCCGGACCGGAGATCGGCGAGTGCGGCCCGCGTCGTCGGCACGACGCGGGCGCGCGCTCCCTTCCGGCTGGCGATCTCGACCGCCCCCGCCACCAGCGGCTCACTCTCGCTCTGGATCAACAGGCGCATCGTGCCGGTCCCGCTCAGTTCTGTTGCTCGCTCTTGATGATCTCGGTCATCGTCACCGACAGATGGCCGTCGTCGACGATGACCTCGCCGCGGGCGACGAGCCGGTTGTTGACGTAGATGTCGATCGGCTCGCCGACCTTGCGGTCGAGTTCGACCACCGCGCCGCGGCCGAGCCGCAGGAGCTGGCTCACCGGCATCGAGGTCCGACCCAGCACCGCCGACAGCTGGACCGGGACGTCGTAGACCGCGGCCAGATCCGTCGGCGCCTCGCCGCCGCCGGCGGGCTTCGCCGCCGCGGCGCCGCCGTCCGCGGTCTCCAGCGCGCCTTCGTCAGTGCTCATCGGATGCCTCCGTGATCGTCGTGGTCGCAGATGAATCCGCGGCCGCGCTCGCCTTGCGCTCGGCGAGCCAGCCCGCGCACAGACGGACGGCGTCGTCGATGCGGTCGGCGAGCCGGCGCGTCGCCTCGCCGGCGGGCCAGCGCACGACGGCGTCACCCGGCGCCAGCCCGTCGGCGCCCTCGACCGCGAGCGTGCCGGCGAAGCCGGCGGCGG
>JBKHCM010000024.1:0-32652 GCA_046541805.1 Alphaproteobacteria bacterium | reverse complement strand
CGGCGGCCGCGGCGAGCGCGGCGGCGCCGGCGAGGGCCGCACGCCCTCGTGCCGCGATCCGCCGGCCGCGACGGGCTAAGCCGAGGCCGCGAACGGCGGGGCCGAAGGGCCGTGACATGCGGTGGATCATCACCGGAGCTCTCGTCGTCGTCGCGGGCGGCTGCATCCGGTTCGAACGCCGGGCCACGCCCGACGCCCGGCGGCTCGCCGAGCATTGGCAGAAACGCGCGGTCGAGGCGAGCGGCGAGGTGGATCACGGCCCCTGGGGGCGCTTTCTCGACCATTACCTCGTCGTTGACGACGCGGGCGTCCACCGGGTGCGCTACGCCGCGGTGACCGACGCCGACCGCCGCGCGCTCGACCGCGTCTGGCGGGCCGGCCGGGTGACCGTGGAGGGCCGCGCGCTCTCCCTCGACGACATCGAGCACGGCATCGTGCGGCCGGTCCGCGCCGGTCCAGGCCTCCGCTACGCGGTCAACAGCGCCGCGGTCGGCTGGCCCGACCTCGCCGCCGAGCCCTATCGCGGCGACGATCTCGGCGCTCAGGCGCCGGCGGCGCGGCGGCGCTCCGCGACGGCGGCGGCGAGCGCCTCGAGTTGGCGCCGCACGAGGTTGGCGGCGCTCTCGTCCCGGATCTTGCCGGCCTCGTCGAAGACGCTGCCGCCACCGCCCAGCATGACCTCGGGCTTCGTCAGGACGCGGGCCGCGGTCCAAAGCAGCGCCTGGCGCAGGTGGTGTTGCATGCGCACCGTGCCGAAGCGGCCCGGCGAGGTGCCCATGATGGCGAGCGGCTTGTGGGCGAAGGGCTGGCCCTTGACCCGCGACAGCCAGTCGAGGCCGTTCTTCAAGACGCCCGGCATCGAATAGTTGTACTCGGGCGAGACGATCAGCACCGCGTCGGCGGCCGCGATCCGCTCGGCCAGCGCGGTGACCGGGGCGGGGATGCCCGCGGCCTCGACGTCGCCGTCGTAGAGTGGGATGTCGTGCAGGGTCGCGGTCGCGACCCGCATGTCCTCAGGCGCGAGCGTCGCCGCCGCGTGCAACAGCTTGGTGTTCAAGGACTCCCGTCGCAGACTGCCGCTCAGGCCCAGCACCTCGATCGTCATCGCGCGTCCCCCGAACTGCCCCGGGGACAAGATAGGCGATCCCGGCCCGAACGACAGGGCGTCAGCGCCGCGTGCGCGGCATCCGAAACGGCAGCAAAAGCTTCACCCACGGCGCCGCGAAGCGGTCGAGATCGAGGCTTTCGTGCATGGCGAGGGCAGGGCGCCCGCGCCAGGTCGTGTCCAGAAGCGAGCGGGCGTAGAAGGGCGTGTCCTCGAAGGTGCGGCGCACGGCGACCCGGTCGGGCGCGGCGTCGCGGGTGCCACGGGCGACACGCCAGCCGGTCGTGGGAAGGTCGACGCGGGGCGGTGGCGCGACGTCGTCGATGCGGCCGTCGGGCCGGCAGGCGAGGGCCAAGAGCGCGCCCGTGCCGTCGCGGAGGGTGGCGTCGTAGATGATGCCGGCTTCACCGTCGGCGTGCGAACGCGACCAGTCCCAGCGCTTGAAATCGGCCTCGAGCGGGGCGTCGCCGTGGTTGCTGTCGAAATAGCCGATGCCTTCCCACCGCCGGGCCGGCTCTTCGAGGTCGACCTCGATGCGTGCCGTCGGCGCGATCGGCCACCAGCGGTGCCGGCCTGCGGGGTCGACGACGAAGCGGCGGCTGGTCACCGCCTGGGGGTAGAGCCGGACCTCGCCCCGCACCGGCAGCGGGATGGGGGCGCCGCGCTCGTCGATCGTGATCTTGAGCCGTGCGCCGTCCCAATCGAGCCCGGAGGCGCCGATGCGCAGGCGCTGCGCGTCGCGCCTCAGCGCCGGGCGGCGGCGCTCGGTCATCGCCCAGCGCTTGCCGGCGCCGCCGTAGACGGCGACGTTGAGCGCGACGTGGTCCAGCGGATCCTTGCGGTTGGCCCAGGCGTAATAGGGCGAGAACACGCTGCCGATGAGGGCGATGATCGTGAGCCCGTGGGCGCCGTCGGGGGTGAAGCCGTCGACATACCACCAGAGGTAGCCGCCGGGCTTGACCGCCGCGTCGAACCGCGGGCCGGCGGGGGCCGTCACCGTGGTCGCGACGACCTCGTCGGCGTTCGTTTCCTGCGCCATCCCTCGCCACCATCGCCGCCTCGATCCGCGCCAGCCTAGGCCCGCCGCGGCCCGGTTGCTACCCCGCCGCCCCCGTCCGAAGGGGCGAGCGCTCTCGGGAAAATGGCGCATTGCGATGGAGCGAAACTGTCTATATTGCCTGACAGTGAATGGTGACAGCCTTGGATGACAGGGCTCGTCCTCGTCACGCCGGCACGGGAGGCCGCCATGGTTGCCGCTCATCGCATCGAACAGGCCCTGTTGGCGGCGGTGCACCGTGGGGACTTGCCGGGATGTCCGCCGCGGCTGGCGGAGGCGCTGCACCACGCGGTGTTCCCCGGCGGTGCCCGTATCCGCCCGCGGCTGTGCCTCGCGGTCGCCGGCGCCTGCGGCGACGACGCGCCGGAGGCCGCCGAGGGTGCGGCCGCCGCGATCGAGCTCCTGCACTGCGCCTCGCTCGTGCACGACGATCTGCCGTGCTTCGACGACGCCGCGACCCGGCGGGGCAAGCCGGCGCTGCACCGCGCTTTCGGGGAGCCGCTGGCGGTGCTGGCCGGCGACGCCCTGATCGTCCTCGCCTTTCAGACTTTGGCGAGGCATGCCGCCGCGCATCCCGACCGGCTGGGCCGCCTCGTCACGATCGTGGGCGACGCGGTCGGTGTACCGCGCGGCATCGTCGCGGGTCAGGCCTGGGAGAGCGAGCCCGAGGCGGTGCTGGTCGAGTACCAGCGCGAGAAGACCGGCGCGCTCTTCGTCGCCGCCTGCATGGCGGGGGCGGCGGCCGCCGGTGCGGACCCGGAGCCGTGGCGTGCCTTGGGCGACCGGCTCGGCGAGGCCTATCAGGTGGCCGATGATCTGAAGGACGTCGCCGCCGCAGCCGACGAGCTCGGCAAGCCCACCGGACAGGACGCGCGCTGCGGCCGGCCGAGTGCGGCGGCGGAGCTCGGCGTCGAGGGCGCGCTGACGCGATTAGAGCAGTTGGTGGCGGCGGCTGCCGCCGCCATCCCCGACAGCCCGGGGGCTGCGGAACTGAAGGCGCTGGTGCGCTCCGAAGCCAAGCGGCTCAAGCCCAATAACCGCGCTCGCAGCGCCGCGTAGCGGGGCGGCGCGATGGCGGTGGCCCACGGCTGCGGCCTCGAGCTCCCGCCGCGGCGGACGTGGTGGGATCGAGTGCTCGATCGGCGCGACCGGCTGTTGGCGAGCGCGGCCTTCCAGCGCTGGGCGTCGGCCTTTCCGGTGACCCGCCCGGTCGCGCGCCGGCGGGTACGCGAGCTCTTCGATCTCTGCGCCGGCTTCGTCTACTCGCAAGTCCTCTACGCCTGCGTCCGCCTCGAGCTGCTCGAAGCGCTCGCGGCCGGGCCGCTCGACCGCGCCGCGCTCGCCGCGCGCGTCGACCTGCCGGCGGAGGGGCTCGACCGCCTGCTCGAGGCCGCGATCTCGCTGCGCCTCGTCGAGCGGCGCCGCGGCGGGCGCTTCGGCCTCGGGGCGCTCGGCGCCGCGATGGTGAACAACCCCGGCATCAAGGGCATGGTCGACCATCACGCCATGCTCTACGCCGATCTCGCCGACCCGGTGGCGCTGTTGCGCGGCGCCAAGGGCGGCGGCGCGCTCGAGCGCTACTGGGGCTACGCCCGCGGTGGCGACCCGCGCGCGCTCGCGGAGCGCGACGTCGCGGCCTACAGCGACCTGATGGCCGCCTCGCAGAGCTTCATCGCCGACGAGGTCATCGCCGCCTATCCCTTCGCCAAGCATCGCAAGCTCCTCGACGTCGGTGGCGGCGACGGCACCTTTCTGCGCGCGGTCGCCGCCGCGGCGCCCGCGCTCGAGTTGCACCTCTTCGACCTGCCGGCGGTCGCGGCGACGGCGCGGCGGCGGTTCGCCGAGGCCGGCGTCGCCGCCGAGGCCCACGGCGGCAGCTTCTTCGCCGACCCGCTGCCCGCCGGCGCCGACCTGGTCACGCTGGTGCGCGTCATCCACGACCACGACGACGATGGCGCACTCGCCATCCTGCGCGCGGTGCGCCGGGCGATCGCCGCAGAGGGCACGCTGCTGCTGGCGGAGCCCATGGCCGGCACCCGTGGCGCCGAGCCGATCGGGGCGGCGTATTTCGGCTTCTACCTTTGGGCGATGGGCTCCGGGCGCGCGCGCACCCCGGCGGAGCTCAATGCGCTCTTGGCCGAGGCCGGTTTCGGCGCCCCGCGCGAGCGCGCGACGCATCGTCCGCTGCTCGTTCGACTGATGGAGGCCCGCCCCGCGTAGGGTGCGCTGTAAGTCAATCTTGACACTCTAAGACGTCAAGTTAGAGTGACATATGAACAGAAGGTCCGGTTCCGGCACCGCCGGCGCGCGGGCTGGGAGGTCTTTCCGTTGCGTACCACCGCCGTCGTCATCGAACGCCCGGAGCATCTCGCGCTCAAAGAGCTCGAGCTGACGGCGGCCGCCGCGGGCGACGTCGTCGTCGACATCGCGTGGAGCGGCATCAGCACGGGCACCGAGCGCCTCTTGTGGTCGGGGCGCATGCCGTCCTTTCCCGGCATGGGCTATCCCCTGGTCCCCGGCTACGAATCGGTGGGCGAGGTCGTCGAGGCCGGGCCGGTCTCCGGCCTCGCGGTGGGCGAGCGTGTCTTCGTCCCCGGTGCCCGATGCTACACCGACGCCCGGGGTCTCTTCGGCGGCGCCGCCTCGCGCGTCGTGGTCTCCGGCGACCGCGTCCGTCGCGTCGCGGGCGAGCTCGGCGAGGAGGCGACGCTGTTGGCGCTCGCCGCCACCGCCCGCCACGCCATTCGGGACGGCCTGCCCGAGCTGGTCGTCGGCCACGGCGTGCTCGGCCGGCTGGTCGCGCGGCTCACCGTCGCCGCCGGCGGCACCCCGGTGGTCTGGGAGACCGCGCGGGCGCGCCACGCCGGTGCCGTCGGCTACGAGGTCCGCCACCCCGACGACGACGACCGCCGCGACTACGCCCGGATCTGCGACGTCAGCGGCGACGCGGGCCTGCTGGACACGCTGATCGCGCGGCTCGCCCCTGGCGGCGAGGTGGTCCTCGCCGGCTTCTACGCCGAACCGCTCGCCTTCGCCTTTCCGCCCGCCTTCATGAAGGAGGCGCGGCTGCGCGTCGCCGCCGAGTGGCGCGACGCCGACCTGGCCGAGGTCCAGACGCTGCTCGCCCGCGGCGCCCTCGATCTCGCCGGCCTGATCACCCACCGCGTGCCGGCCGCCGAGGCCGAGCGCGCCTACCGCACCGCCTTCACCGCGCCGGACTGTCTCAAGATGGTCCTCGACTGGAGAACGCGCCGATGACCGCAGCATCCGCCGAGACCCTCGAGCGCACGACCGACGAGGCGCGCCGCCCGGAGTCCGCGGACGCGGCAACGGGTGCGCCCGCAACCCGTCAGACCGAGGTCATCGCCATCTACGGCAAGGGCGGGATCGGCAAGAGCTTCACGCTCGCCAATCTGAGCTACATGATGTCCCAGCAGGGCAAGCGCGTCTTGCTGATCGGCTGCGATCCGAAGAGCGACACGACCTCCTTGCTCTTCGGCGGGCGCAGCTGCCCGACCATTATCGAGACGTCCTCGAAGAAGAAGGCCGCCGGCGAAGAAGTCGCCATCGGCGACGTCTGCTTCAAGCGCGACGGCGTCTTTGCGATGGAGCTGGGTGGCCCGGAGGTCGGCCGGGGGTGCGGCGGTCGCGGCATCATCCACGGCTTCGAGCTGCTGGAGAAGCTGGGCTTTTACCGCTGGGACTTCGACTACGTCCTGCTCGACTTTCTGGGCGACGTCGTCTGCGGCGGCTTCGGCCTGCCGATCGCCCGCGACATGTGCCAGAAGGTGATCGTCGTCGGCTCGAACGACCTGCAGTCACTCTACGTCGCCAACAACGTCTGCTCCGCCGTTCAGTACTTCCGCAATCTCGGCGGCAATGTCGGGGTGGCGGGCCTGGTCATCAACAAGGACGACGGCTCGGGCGAGGCCCAGGCCTTCGCCGAGGCCGTCGGCATCCCGGTGCTCGCGGCGATCCCGGCGCACGACGACATCCGCAAGAAGAGCGCCAACTACGAGATCATCGCTCGCCCGGGCGGCCAGTGGGCGCCGGTGTTCGAGAGCCTCGCGGCTACAGCGGCCGCGGCACCGCCGGTGCTGCCGACCCCGCTCGAGCACGAGGGCCTCTTGAACCTCTTCAAGAGCGAGGACGTGGGCCGTGACTACGTGCTCGAGCCGGCCACGCTCGCCGACATGTGCGGCAGCGAGGTGCTCGAGAAGCCGTCGCTCGAAGTCATCTACGACGACGTCTGAGGGGGCGTGATGACCACCGTCTACCAGCGCCCGGCCGCCCGCGCCGCTCCCGCCTCGAAGGCGACGAGCGACGGCGCCGGCTGCCACGCCCAAGATGAGATGAAGCGGGCCGCCGCGGAGGCGGGCAAGAGCGCGATCCTCGAGGGCTACGCCCGCGACTATCCGCAAGGCCCGCACGACCAGCCCCAGAGCATGTGCCCGGCCTTCGGCTCGTTGCGGGTCGGCCTGCGCATGCGCCGCACGGCGACGGTGCTCTCGGGCTCGGCCTGCTGCGTCTACGGGCTCACCTTCACCTCGCACTTCTACGGGGCGCGCCGCACCGTCGGCTATGTGCCGTTCAACTCGGAGACGCTGGTCACCGGCAAGCTCTACGAGGACATCCGGGCCGCGGTGCACGAGCTCGCCGACCCCGACCGGCTCGACGCGGTCGTCGTGACCAATCTGTGCGTGCCGACGGCGTCGGGCGTGCCGATCCAGAAGCTGCCGCGCGAGATCAACGGTGTGCGTGTCGTGCCGATCGACGTGCCGGGTTTCGGCGTGCCGACGCACGCGGAGGCCAAGGACGTCTTGGCCTCGGCGATGCTGCGCTACGCCCGCCAGGAGGCCGAGCAGGGCCCCGTCGCGGCGCCGCGCGGCGGTCGCAGCGAGCGGCCGACGGTGACCCTTCTGGGCGAGATGTTCCCGGTCGATCCGGTTGGCATCAACATGATGCTGCAGCCGATGGGGCTCGCCGCCGGTCCGGTGGTGCCGACGCGCGAGTGGCGCGAGCTCTACGCCGCCCTCGACGGCCGCGTCGTCGCCGCGCTGCATCCGTTCTACACCGGCTCGGTGCGCGAGTTCGCCGAGGCCGGCCGGCCGGTCGTCGCCTCCGCGCCCGTCGGTCGTGACGGCACCGCCGCCTGGCTCGACGCCGTCGGCGAGGCGGCGGGGGTGCCCGCCGAGCGCATCCAGGCCGCCAAGGACGAGGTCCTGCCGGCGATCCGCGCCGCGCTCGCGAGCGCGCCGATCCAGGGGCGCATCACCCTTTCCGGCTACGAGGGCTCCGAGCTCCTGGTCGCGCGGCTGTTGGTCGAGAGCGGCGCCGAGGTGCCCTATGTCGGCACCGCCTGCCCGCAGACCCCCTGGTCCGAGCCCGACCGCGCCTGGCTCGAGGAACGCGGTTGCCGCGTCGTCTACCGCGCCTCGCTCGAAGAGGACATCGCGGCGATGGACGCGTGCGCGCCGGATCTCGCCATCGGCACGACGCCGGTCGTCCAGGCGGCCAAGCAGCGCGGCATCGCCGGGCTCTACTTCACCAACATCATCTCGGCGCGGCCGCTGATGGGGCTCGCCGGCGTCGGCGCCATCGCCGAGGTGGTCAACGCCGCGATGGGCCAGGCCGAGCGCTTCACCCGCATGCGCGCCTTCTTCGCGGGCGTGGGCACGGGCGCCGAGGCCGGGGTTTGGCCGACCGCGCCCAAGTCGCTCGAGGAGGCGCGCTGATGCTCGTCCTCGACCACGACCGGGCCGGCGGCTACTGGGGTGCCGTCTACGCCTTCACCGCGGTGAAGGGCCTGCAGGTCATCATCGACGGTCCGGTGGGCTGCGAGAACCTGCCCGTGACCTCGGTGCTGCACTACACCGACGCGCTGCCGCCGCACGAGCTGCCGATCTGCGTGACCGGGCTCAGCGAGGACGAGCTCGGCAAGGACGGCACCGAGGGGGCGATGAAGCGCGCCTGGAGCACGCTCGACCCCGAGCAGCCGAGCGTCGTCGTCACCGGCTCCATCGCCGAGATGATCGGCGGTGGGGTGACGCCGGCGGGCACCAACGTCCGCCGCTTTCTGCCGCGCACCATCGACGAGGACCAGTGGCAGAGCGCCAACCGCGCCATGCACTGGCTTTGGACCGAATTCGGCATGAAGCGCGGCCGCATGCCGAAGGCGAGCAGGCGCCCGGCGGACGCCAAGCCGCGCGTCAACATCATCGGCCCGATCTACGGCACCTTCAACATGCCGTCCGATCTCGCCGAGATCCGCCGGCTGGTCGAGGGCATCGGCGCCGAGGTCAATCTGGTGTTCCCGCTCGGCACCCATCTCGACGATGTGCCGCGGCTGGTCGACGCCGACGTCAACATCTGCATGTACCGCGAATTCGGCCGCCAGCTCTGCGAGGACCTCGAGCGGCCGTATCTCCAGGCGCCGATCGGCCTGCACAGCACCACGGCGTTCCTCGAGCGGCTGGGCGAGCTCCTGGGCCTCGACCCCGAGCCCTTCATCGCGGCCGAGAAGCGCACGACCATCAAGCCGTTGTGGGATCTGTGGCGCTCGGTCACGCAGGACTTCTTCGCGACCGCGAACTTCGCGATCGTCGCCAGCGAGACCTACACCCGTGGCGTGCGCCACTTCCTCGAGCAGGATCTGGGTCTGCCGTGCACGCTGGCGGTTCCCCGCCGGCCCGGCGGCAAGACCGACAACGCCGCGATCCGGGCGGCACTGCACGACCAGCCGCCTCTGGTGATGTTCGGCAGCTACAACGAGCGGATGTACCTCGCCGAGGCGCGGGCCTCTTCGGTCTACATCCCGGCCTCGTTCCCGGGCACGGTGATCCGTCGCCATACCGGCACGCCGTTTATGGGTTACGCGGGGGCGACCTACCTCGTGCAGGAGGTCTGCAACGCCCTTTTCGACGCGCTTTTCCACATCCTGCCCCTGGGCAGCGACATGGACGCGCTCGAGGCCACGCCGTCGCGGCTGCACGAGGAGCTGCCCTGGGACGACGCCGCCAGGCGCGCGCTCGACCGGGTCATCGCCGAGACGCCGATGCTGACGCGGATTTCCAAGGCCAAGCGTCTGCGCGACGCCGCCGAGCGCGCCGCGCGCGCGGCCGGCGCGGGCCGCGTCGAGGCCGAGCATCTGGATGCCGTGACCGGCGGCGCGGAGCCGGTCCGATGAGCCCGCCCGTGACCTTTTCCCGTTTTCATCGTCGCGTCGGCACCGTGCCGCCGCGGCTCATCGCCCGGTCCTCGACCGGTGCGTCCTGCCAGTGGGGGTGAGATGGTTGACATGGTGAAGACCTGTGGATCGACGCTGCGACTGCGGCAGGAGATGCGGTGGGAGTACCGCGTTCTGTACGTCTTCGCGTTCCTCTACTTCCTTGCGGTCGCGACCGTGACGCGGGTGTTGCCACGCGCGTGGCGGCCGCATCTGCCGGGAGTGGACCCGCGCCAGTCGGTGTTCGGCGAGGCGCGGTCGGTGGCCGGCACGCTGGTGCCGTTCGCCTTCACGCGGTGACGACGAGACGAAGAGTTCGCCCGGTGGCTCCGGGCGGAAGGGCCGGGTGCTCCGGCATCCGGCCGACCCGGCCGCGCGGGAGACGAGCGCGGCAATGGCAAGAAGGCCAACATCCGGAGACTACGACATGGCTACCGAGACACGGACCGGCTCCCTGACGGGGCTGACCGACGCGGAGGCGAAGGAATTCCACGCCGCGTTCGTCCAGGGCTTCATCACCTTCACCGCGATCGCGATCGTGGCGCACATCCTCGTCTGGATCTGGCGCCCTTGGCTGTGAGCCCTCGCCGGCTTGATGCGGCTTCGACGACTTCCTTCGACAAAGGACTTCCCTGATGTTGTATAAACTCTGGTTGCTCTTCGACCCCCGGCGCGTCCTCGTCGCGCTGTCGGTCTTTCTGTTCAGCCTCGCGCTGCTGATCCACTTCATCCTGTTGAGCACCGAGCGCTACAACTGGATTGAGGGCCCGGTACCGGGCGAGGAAAGCGCCGCGGTGTCCGGGGCGGTGACGGCGGCGCTTCCGCCGGCGCAGGGGCAGACGAACTAAGAGTGACGGCTCCGAGGCAGCGGGTCCGGCCGGGTGCCGCCCGCTGCCTGGATCCTCACTTGGTGCTCGTCCTCTTCGAGCCCCCGACCGGAGAAACTCACGATGGCCATGCTCAGCTTTGAAAGGAAATATCGCGTTCGCGGCGGGACGTTGATCGGTGGGGATCTGTTCGACTTTTGGGTGGGGCCATTCTACGTTGGCTTCTTCGGAGTCCTCTCGATCTTCTTTACCGTGCTGGGAACGCTACTGATCATCTACGGTGCCGCGCTGGGCGACACGTGGAACATCTGGAAGATCAACATCGCGCCGCCGGATCTCAGCTACGGTCTCGCGCTGGCGCCGCTGGAAGCGGGCGGTCTGTGGCAGATCATCACCATCTGCGCGATCGGCGCCTTCGTCGGCTGGATGATGCGTGAGGTCGAGATCTGTCGCAAACTGGGCATCGGTTATCATGTACCGATCGCCTTCGGCGTCGCGATCTTCGCCTACGTCACCCTCGTCGTCTTCCGGCCGCTGCTGATGGGTGCCTGGGGGCACGGCTTCCCCTACGGCATCTTCAGTCATTTGGATTGGGTGTCGAACGTCGGGTACCAGTACCTGCACTTCCACTACAATCCGGCGCACATGCTGGCGATCACGTTCTTCTTCACGACGACGTTGGCGCTGGCGTTGCACGGTTCACTGATCCTGTCGGCGATCAACGCCCAAAAGGGCCAGAGCGTCCGAACCCCGGAATACGAGGACACCTTCTTCCGCGACTTCATCGGCTATTCGATCGGTACCGTCGGCATTCACCGCGTCGGCTTGATCCTGGCGTTGCTCGCCGGCTTCTGGAGTGCGGTGTGCATCATCATCAGTGGACCGTTCTGGACCAGCAGCTGGACGGAATGGTGGACCTGGTGGCTCGACCTGCCGATCTGGTCGTAGCGGAGGCGTGAACGATGGCAGAGTTTCAAAGTATCTACACGCAAGTGCAGGTCGTGGGACCCCCCGAGGCCGGGGTCCCGGTGGCGCCTGGAGGCTTGCCCAGGGAAGGCAAACCCTTCCTGACCTACTGGCTCGGCAAGATCGGCAACGCCCAGATCGGCCCGATCTATCTCGGTTACACCGGTGTGGTCTCGATCATCTTCGGGATCATCGCCATCGAGATCATCGGTCTCAACATGTGGGCATCGGTCGGTTGGGACCCCGTGCAGTTCATCCGGCAGTTGCCGTGGCTGGCGCTCGAGCCCCCGGCTCCGGAATACGGCCTCAGCATCCCGCCCCTGAACGAGGGTGGTTGGTGGCTCCTGGCCGGCTTCTTCCTGACCGCGTCCATCCTCTTGTGGTGGGTGCGGACCTATCGCCGGGCGCTCGAGCTCGGCATGGGCACCCACGTCGCGTGGGCGTTCCTCTCGGCGATCTGGCTCTACCTCGTGCTCGGCTTCATCCGGCCGCTCGCGATGGGCAGCTGGGGCGAGGCGGTGCCGTTCGGAATCCTGCCGCACCTGGATTGGACCACGGCGTTCTCCATCCGCTACGGCAACCTCTTCTACAACCCGTTCCACGCCCTCTCGATCGTCTTCCTCTACGGCTCCACGCTGCTGTTCGCGATGCATGGTGCCACCATCCTCTCCGTCTACCGCTACGGCGGTGAGCGCGAGATCGAGCAGTCGACCGACCGCGGGACCGCGGCCGAGCGCGCCGCCCTCTTCTGGCGGTGGACCATGGGCTTCAACGCCACGATGGAATCGATCCATCGCTGGGCGTGGTGGTTCGCGGTGCTGACGTCGTTGACCGGTGGTATCGGCATCCTCCTCTCCGGAACCGTCGTCGACAACTGGTATCTCTGGGCCGTTAAGCACGACTTCGCCCCGGTCTATCCGGACGTCTTGCCGGCGGTGCAGGATCCGAGCGCTGTGTCGGGAGCAATGCAATGAAACTCGGGATCGGGATCAGTGCCGCCGTTGCGGTCGTGGCGATCCTGACTTTCGCGATGCTGACGCTGTCGGGCTGGGACCGGCCGCCGGTCGAAGCGGTGCAGAACGGCTTTCGCGGGCTCGGCCTCGAGCAGGTCTACAACCCGCGCGACGTTCGCGACCAGCTCGACGCCAACGAGGTGCCGGAGCCCATCTGGCCGCTCGAGGACGTCGACATGACGACGCCCACGGCCGGCGAGATCTACGAGAACGTCGAGGTTCTGGGCCATCTCCCCGACGATCAGTTCAACCGGCTGATGTCGGCGCTGACCGAGTGGGTCGTGGGCGACGCGGCGGACTGTGCCTACTGTCACGACACCGCCGACTTCGCCGACGGCTCGATGTACACCTACCAGGTGTCGCGCAAGATGCTGGAGATGACGCAGTACCTGAACTCGGAATGGGCGGAGAACCACGTCTACCCGGACGACGAGGCATCCGGCGTCACCTGCTATACCTGCCACCGCGGCGAGCCGGTGCCGCCGGCGATCTGGTTCGAGGACACCCGCCCGGCGACCGGCATGGTCGGCAACTTCACCGGGCAGAACACGCCGTCCGAGCCGGCGGCCCTGTCGTCGCTGCCGTTCGACCCGTACACGCCTTTCCTCGAGAAGGATCAGGACATCCGGGTCCACACCCTGACCGCGCTGCCCAGCGGCAACGAGAGCACCATCCAGCAAACCGAACAGACCTACAGCTTGATGATGCACATGTCGACGTCGCTCGACGTCAACTGCACCTACTGTCACAACAGTCAGGCGTTCTACGAATGGGATCAGGTTCCCGAGCAGCGCGCGATCGCTTGGTACGGCATCCGGATGGTGCGCGAGCTCAACAACGATTGGCTGGTGCCCCTGCGTGACCTTTATCCGGAGAACCGGCTCGGGCCGAACGGGGACGCACCGAAGGCGAACTGCACGACCTGCCACTACAACGTCTACAAGCCGTTCTTCGGCGAGAACGTCGTCGGCCCGTATCCGTCGCTGATGGAGCCCGGACCGACCCAGGCGGAGGAGGCTAAGCTCCTGGTCGAGTAGACCCGCGACCAGGACCGCTCGAACACGCCAGCGTCATCGAACGCTGGCGTTTTCGTCTGCGGGCGGCGTCAGCCGCGCGCCAGTTCCTTGACGCGCGCGAACGCCTCGACGACGTGACGACGCGTCGTCGTGTGCGCGCCGATCGACCAGCGCAGCACGGCGCGCCCGCGATGGGTGTGCGGGGTGAGATAGAGAAAGCCGTCGTCGTTGATGCGCTCGCCGAGGGCGCGATTGTGGGCGTCGAGGTCTCGGGCGCCGGCCGGGGTGTGGCGGAAGGTCAAGAGCGCCAGCGAGGGTGCCGTGGTGAGCTCGAAATCGGGCTCGGCCGCGATCCAGCCGGCGAGCTCGTTCGTCCAGGCGATGTGGTCGCGGATCATTGCCCTCAGCTGCGCGAGGCCGCAGGCCCGGAGCGTGAACCACAGCTTGAGCGCGCGAAAGCGGCGACCGAGCGGGATCGACCAGTCGCGATAGTCGATGACGGAGCCGGTCTCCCGCGAGGTGAGATAGCTCGGCTGGATACCCAAGGCCGCGGTGAGCACCCCCGGCTCGCGGACGAAATGGGCGGCGCAGTCGAACTGCACGCCGAGCCATTTGTGCGGGTTGAAGACGAAGCTGTCGGCGGCGTCGAGGCCATCGCCGATCCAGCGCCACTCCTCCAGGAGCAGCGCGGAGCCGGCCCAGGCGGCGTCGACGTGGAGGTAGAGATCCTCGCCACGGGCGAGCTCGGCGATCTCGGCGAGCGGGTCGATGGCGCCGATGCCGGTCGTGCCGAGGGTGGCGACCACCGCGGCGGGACGGCGCCCTTGCGCGCGATCGCGGCCGATTGTCGCCGCGAGGTCGCCGACCCGCATGCGCCCCGCCTCGTCGGTGGCGACGTGGCGCAGGCCCGCCGAGCCGATGCCTGCGATCCGGCAGGCCTTCTCGATCGAGGAGTGCGCCTCGGCGGTGGCGTAGACCGTCACGGGCACCTGGTCGGCGAGCCCTTGCGCGTTACCAGCGCCTGTCAGCGCGCGCTCGCGCGCCGCCACCAGCGCCGCCAGCGTGGCCGCGGAGGCGCTGTCCTGGATGACGCCGGTGAAGCCTGCGGTGAGGCCGATGGCCCGGCGCACCCAGTCGAGGACGCGGGTCTCCATCTCGGTCGCCGCGGGCGAGGTTTGCCAGAGCATGCACTGCGCGGCGATGCCGGCCGTCAGCATCTCCGCGAGCACCGATGGCGGGCTGGCGTTGGCCGGGAAGTAGGCGAAGAAGCGGGGGTGCTGCCAGTGGGTGAGCCCGGGCATGACCACCCTCTCGAAGTCGGCGAGGATCGCATCGACGCTCTCGCCGCGCTCCGGGGCCCCTGGCGCGAGCTGGGCGTCGACATCCCCCGGCCGGCTCTGCGCGCGCACCGGGCGGTCTTCGATCCCGGCGAGATAGTCGGCGACGAGCTCGACCACGGCGTGGCCGTGGCGACGAAACGCGTCCAGCTCCACCTGTTCCTCCATGCCGCGCGCGGATAAGGGCCGACGACCGGGGTCGGCGGTGGTGGGAGCGGTACGCGCCGGCCGCCGTCGAGGCAAGACGCGCCGATCCGCGCGGTCGCCTCTCCGCCGGCGGCGCGTGGAGGGAAGGCGAGCCGGCCATGTCCGTCGACCCGGCACGCCGATCGAGCCAACGCCTGGTCAACCACGTCCGCGCGGCGGATCGGCGGGCGGCGGATCGGATCGGGCGGCAGCCACTGGCCGGCGTCGTCAAGGGGCGCCGCCGCGGCGCGCCGCGCCATCCCTGCCGCGGAGTGCAAGGCGTTCTTGGCCGCGCTCGGCGGCTGGATGGGGAGTCCCCGGCGTCGGATCTCGTCGACCACGGGTGACCAGCCGGGTGCGGCCGCACCGCTGCGGGCCGGGATCAGCGCCGGCGATGGACCAGACCTAATCCGAGAAGCGCCGCGCCCACGGCCGCGATGCCGGCCGGCAACGGCGCCGCCATCGTGGCTTCGGCGAGGCCGTCGACGTCTCCCGGCGCCTCCAGGGGTTCCGCCGCGGCGGCCATGGCGAACACGCTGTCGCGGCCCAGTGCGTCGGCGGAAGGCTCCGCCACCACCGCACCGGGCGCGGGTGCGGCGGCGAGCACCAGCGCGACGGCGAAGAGGGTGCTCCGAGCACGCATGGTTGATATTCCCAAGACTCTTACTACCGGAGAATGACAGATTCCCCCGGCTGGTTCCAGACTTCGATGAACGCGTCGAAAGCGCGCACGGCGGGGTTTATCGCATCGGTTATGTGGCGACCGCGGCCGCCGCTCGCAAGTTGGGGCGGGTCTCGACGGCACTCGGCGACGGGGGCGTCAGGCGTTCGTGCCCGAGCGGAACGCCCAGCCGGCCATCCGCCGCTCCAGCACGGCGAAGATCGCGTACATGCCGATGCCCATCACGGCCAGGGCGATGAGGACGCCGAAGACCAGCGGCACCTCGAAATTCGCTTGCGCCGACAACAGCAGATGGCCCGCCCCCGCGTTCGCCGCGATGGTCTCGGAGATGACCGAGCCGACGAAGGCGAGGGTGATCGCCACTTTCAACGCGCCGAAGAAATAGGGGAGCGAGCGCGGGATGCCGACCTTGAGCATGATGTCGAGCTTCTTGGCGCCGAGCGCCCGCAGGACGTCCTCCATCTCGGGCTCGAGCGTCGCGAGGCCGGTGGCGACGTTCACCACGATCGGAAAGAACGAAATCAAAAAGGCGGTGAGGATCGCCGGTATCTCGCCGATGCCGAACCACAGGACGAGGATCGGCACGACCGCCACCTTGGGGATGGCGTTGAAGCCGACCATGACGGGATAGAGCCCGGCGTAGAGCGTGCGGCTCCAGCCGATGGCGATGCCGAGGGCGAGGCCGAAGCCGACGGCGAGGGCGAAGCCGGCGAGCGTGGTCCAGAGCGTCACCAGCGAGTTCTCCACGAGCGCCTCGCGGAACACCCACATTTCCGCGAAGACGAGCGTCGGCGGCGGCAGCACGTAGATGGGGATCGCGAAGAGGTGGCACGCCGCCTCCCAGCCGACGAACAACCCGATCGTCACGAGCCAGGGCGACAGCCCCTCCCAGGGCACGCCGCGGCTCATGACGGGCGCACGCCGGCGACCTGGCGACGCAGTTCTTGGACGATGCCGACGAAGCGCGGCTCGTAGCAGATCTCGAGGTCGCGCGGGCGTTCGAGGTCGACCGCGTGGCGGTGCAGGATGCGACCCGGGCGGGCGCTCATGACGTGGATGGTGTCGGCGAGGAACACGGCCTCGCGCAGGTCGTGGGTCACGAGGATGACGGTGAAACGCTGCGCCTGCCACAGATCGCGCAGCACGCACCAGAGCTCCTCGCGGGTGAAGGCATCGAGCGCGGCGAAGGGCTCGTCCAGCATCAAGAGCTTGGGCTCGTGGATCAGCGCGCGGCAGAGCGAGACCCGTTGCTGCATGCCGCCGGAAAGTTCCCAAGGATAGTTGCCGCCCGAGCCGGCGAGCCCGACGGTCTCGAGGAGGTGGTTGGTCTTCTCGATATAGGCCTTTTTCTCGCGCCGCAGCTTCGAGCGGTGCGGCTCGACGATCTCGAGCGGCAAGAGCAGGTTCTCGGTCACCGTCCGCCAGGGCAAAAGCGTCGCGTTTTGAAACGCCATGCCGACGAACTTGAGCGGCCCCGCCACCTCGCGGCCGTCGACGAAGACGTGCCCGCGGGTGGGTGGGCGCAGGCCGGTCACCAGCCGCATCAGCGTCGACTTGCCGCAGCCCGAGGGGCCGACGACGGCGGTGAACTCGCCCGCCTCGACGGCGAGGTCGGCGTCCTCGAGCGCCAGCACCTCGCCGTCGCGGGTCGGATAGGCGAGGGCGGTCTTCTCCAGCCGCACGAACGCCATCAATCGATCCGCCGTTCGTCCTGCGGCGGCAGATAAGCGTCGGTGAAGACCTCCTCGGCGGTGGGCTTGGCGGTGTAGTCGTAGGCGATGCCCACCTGGTCGATCGAGCGGGCGAGGCGGTCCATGTCGACGCCGCCGATGCCGGTCTCCCGCACCACCGGGGTCAGCACGTTGTCCTCGAGCACCATCTCGAGCCGGTCGCGCTCGACGTCCTCGCGGGCGACGTCGTTGCGCTCGAGCACGTAGGGGATGGCGGCCGCCGGGTCGGCGACGGTATCGCGCCAGCCCTGGATCGTGGCCCGAATGAAGCCCTTGACCGCCTCGGGGTTGGCGTCGGCGAAGTCGGTGTTCACCAAGATGGCGTTGCCGTAGAGTTCGAGGCCGTGGTCCGCCATCAGCGTGACGACGATGTCCTCCTCCGGCACGTCGTTCAGCTTCAGATTCTGCACCGAGCTGAACGAGTAGCCGAAGATGCCGTCGACGTCGCCCGCCGCCAGCATCGGCTCGCGCACCGCAAAGCCCACCTTCTCGATGCTGATCGCGGCGGTGTCGAGGTCGTTGACCTCGACGAAGATCGGCCACTGGGCATAGGCGGCGTCCGGCTCCGGCGCGCCCAGGGTCCGGCCTTCGAGGCTCGCCGGATCACCGGCGTCGATATCGTGGCCGGCGAGGCTGACGATGGCGAAGGGCGGCGTCTCGTAGGTCATCATGACCGCGATGACGGCGGCCTCGGGGTTCTGGTCCTTGAACTTGATCAGCGAGTTGATGTCGCCGAACCCCATGTCGTAGTTGCCGGCGGCGATCCGCGGGATGGTCTGGGTCGAGCCCGAGCCGGAATCGATCGAGACGGCGAGCCCCTCCTCGGCGTAGTAGCCCTCGTCGAGGGCGATGAAATAGGGTGCCGCCGGCGCTTCGAACTTCCAGTCCAGGGCGAAGCGGACGGTGGTGTCCTGGGCGAGGGCCGGCCCCGCCGTCAGCACGGCGGCGGCGACGGCGGCGGCGCGAGCGGTCCGCATGAAGCAATCCCTCCCGGCAATCGTTCTTCGTCGCAACGCTCATGCAAGGACCGTGCCTTGCCATCGGTCGAGAGCGCGGCAAGGCGATGGTCGCGCCCGCGCCGCAACTTTGGGCATGTGCGCGCCGAGGCGGCAGCGGCGACGATCCCGGATCAATAGCGGCCGAGCGTCGCCGCCAAGAGGAGGCGCGCGGCGGTCCAGGGCGGCCGTTCGGCGAGGCGGCCGTCGAAGACGTCGAAATCGCGCCGCCGCAGGCGCGCGAGGTCCTGGCGCGCCAGCACCGCCGGCACGAACGCGGCGGCCGCGGCCCGGCCCTGATCGGCCCGGATACCGGCCAAGCGCTCGCCGGCGCGCTCGGTGATCTGGGCGAGCACCGGCCGGAGCGCATCGAGCCCCGCGCTTTCGCTCGCGAGGCCTTGTGGCGCCAGGCCCCGGGCCGCCAGCGGTTCCTCCGGCAACAGCGGCTGGCTGCGGCGGATGACGAACGGCACCGCGCGGACGATGCCCACGAGGCCGTAGGCGGTGCCGGCCGTGCGCGCCGCCTCGATGCGGGCGTCATCCAAGGCGAGCAGGCGGGCGGCGAGCGCGTTCAACCCGCCGGCGGTGGCGCGGGCGTGGGCTTCGAGGTCGTCGACGCGCTTGAGCGGCGTCGCGTCCAGCTCGAGCTCGCGCGCATCCACGAGCGCCACGAGCGCGGCGACGTCGAGCCGCGCGGCGAGCCCGGTCTCGGCCATGGCGTCGAGGATCGGATGGGGTGGCGGCGTCCCTTGGGCGAGCGCTACGAGCGCATCGCGCCACCATTGCAGGCGGATGAACCCGGCCATGGGCTCGCGCACCTGATCGGCGACGCGCGCCAACTCCAGATTGAAGAGAAAGAGCGCCAGCAGCGCCGGACGGGCCCCGCTCGACGCCATCAGCACCTGCAGAAAACGGTCGCGGTCGCTCGCGCGCAGGGCGCCGAGGGGGTCGGCCGGGGCGCGGGAACGGGACGTGGAATCCGGGCGTTCGTTTGACATCGAGAAGTGTGCGCGTATGTGTCCGCTCGTCGCACGCATCCTACACACCGGGAGGGATCATGGCTTTCGAACTGCCGGCGCTGCCCTATGCGCACGATGCGCTCGAGCCGTACATGGGCCGCGAGACGCTCGAGCTCCACCACGGCAAGCACCACAACGCCTATGTCACGACCCTCAACACCCTGGTCGACGGGACGGACATGGCGAACAAGAGCCTCGACGAGGTCGTCGTCGAAGGCTTCAAGGCGGGCAATCAGGGCCTCGTCAACCAAGGCGGCCAGCATTGGAACCACAGTCTGTTCTGGCCGATCATGAAGAAGGATGCGGGCGCGCCGCAGGGTGAGCTGAAGCGCCGCATCGAACACGACTTCGGCTCGCTCGACAAGATGAAGGAGGCCTTCAAGGCCGCGGCCGTCGGCCAGTTCGGCTCCGGCTGGGCTTGGCTCGTCGTCGACGGCGACAAGCTCGACATCATGAAGACGCCCAACGGCGAGAACCCGCTGATGCACGGTAAGAAGGCGCTGATGGGCATCGACGTCTGGGAACATGCCTATTACCTCGACTATCGCAACCGGCGTCCCGACTACGTTCAGGCATGGCTCGACCACCTCGTGAACTGGGAGGAGGTGGAAAAGCGCTTGGGCTGACGCGCTCGAGGACCGGGATCCGGGGGTGCGGATCCCGGTTGTCGTCGTCGGCGTGCGGCGGGCATGCCGCGACCGCGCGGCCGGTCGCGGCACGAGGGGGCAGGGCGACCGGCCGAAGGAAGCGGCACTGGCCGAAACGGTGCCTCGCGGTCTGCGCCGCGCGCGGCGGCGGGCGCGTTCGGGCCACGGTCCGCCGCGACGCCGGCGCGGCGGTCGACCGCCTGCGGATCGGCACCGGTCGGTGGACAGCGGCCTATCGCCGCCCCGACCCGGTCGATGGGCACGGTCGGCCGAGCGACCCGACCATCCGCTCCCTGGCGTTCGTCGCCGGCACATCGCGGCGGCACCCGGCCCCGCCGAGCGGCCGCTGGTGCCGGGCCGCCCTGCGCGGCTGCGCCGTTGAACCGCCCGGGGCGAACCGGACTTGATTCTTCGCGCACCACCCGGAATATAACTTAGCGTTCGTCGTAGACGGTCGAAGGCCGGCGGCGGAAAGATCCCCGGCGGGTGGCGTTGACCCCCGCCGCCGAACATGGTTGCCTCGACGCAATGCTCACGACGCGGATGGACCGATGCCCCAAGAGTCGGAGGCGACCGCCAAGCTGGTGGTCCGCGACCTCACCAAGATCTTCGGCGGGCGGCCAGACGAAGCGCTGCAGCTCCTGAAGGATGGGCTGAGCAAGGACGTCATTTTTCAGCGCACCCAGCAGACCGTCGGCGTGGATCACGCCAGCTTCGAGATCAAGGAAGGCGAGGTCTTCGTCGTGATGGGGCTTTCGGGCTCCGGGAAATCGACGCTGGTGCGGCTGTTGAACCGGCTGATCGAGCCGACGGCGGGCGAGGTGCTGATCGACGGTGAGGACATCGCGCAGATGTCGGAACAGCAGCTGATCGAGCTGCGCCGCCGCGACATGTCGATGGTGTTTCAGTCCTTCGCGCTGTTGCCGCATCTGCGGGTGCTCGACAACGTCGCCTTCGGGCTCGAGCTCGCCGGCGTCGGCAAGCCGCAGCGTCACGAGCGCGCGATGACCGCGCTCGAACAGGTCGGTCTGGCGCCCAACGCGCAAAGCTTTCCCGACGAGCTCTCTGGCGGGATGCAGCAGCGGGTCGGCCTCGCGCGCGCGCTCGCGAACGACCCCAGCATCATGCTGATGGACGAGGCGTTCTCGGCTCTCGACCCGCTGATCCGCGGCGAGATGCAGGACGAACTCTTGAAGCTGCAGGCCGAAAATCAGCGCACGGTCGTGTTCATCAGCCACGACCTCGACGAGGCCATGCGGATCGGCGACCGCATCGCCATCATGGAGGGCGGACGGGTTGTCCAGGTCGGCACGCCCGACGAGATCCTCGCCAATCCCGCCGACGAGTACGTCAAGAGCTTCTTCGCGGGCGTCGACGTCTCGAAGGTGCTCACCCTGGGCGACATCGCCCGCCGCTTGCAGGTGACGCTGATCGAGCGCGCCGGGCACGGCGTCGATTCGGCGATCGAGCGGCTGCGCCGGCAGGAGCGCGAGTTCGCCGTGCTGGTGGACCGCCGGCAACATTACGCCGGTGTGGTCACGCTCGACTCGCTCAACCGCGCGCGGCGCGACGGCCAGGGGCTCGCCGAGGCCCGCCTCGCCGACGTCGAACCGCTGCGCGCCGACCAGTCCCTCAGCGACGTGCTCGCCGATGTCGCGCGCGCGCCGACGCCGATGCCGGTCGTCGACGGCGACGGCCGCTATGTCGGCACCGTGTCGCGCGCCGTGCTTCTCGAAGCCCTCGCCGGCATCGACGACCAGGAGCATGCCGCATGAGCTTGCAGGACATGATCATCGATCCGTTTGAGCGGTTGCAGGTACCGTTCGACGATTGGGTCGACACCGGGCTGGACTGGGTGGTCGACAATTTCCGCCCGGTCTTTCAGGCCATTCGTTGGCCGATCGACCAGGTGCTGGGCTTTCTCGAGGCGCTGCTGATCGCGCCGCCGGCGCTCATCATGATCGCCATCCTGGCGCTGATCGGCTGGCAGATCGCCGGCCGGCGGCTCGCGCTGGGCACGGCGATCGCGTTCTTCGTGATCGGCGTCATCGGTGCCTACGAGGAGGCGATGACGACCCTGGCGCTCGTGCTCACCGCCGTCGTCTTCTGCATCGCCATCGGCCTGCCGACCGGGATCGCGATGTCGCGGCGCGACGGGCTGCAGGGGGTCATGCGGCCGGTCCTGGACACGATGCAGACGACCCCGGCCTTCGTGTACCTCGTGCCGATCGTCATGCTGTTCGGTATCGGCAACGTGCCCGGCGTCGTCGTGACCATCATCTTCGCGCTGCCGCCGTTGATCCGCCTCACCAATCTCGGTATCCGCCAGGTTCCCACCGACGTCATCGAGGCCGCCACGGCGTTCGGCGCCTCCCAACGCCAGCTCCTCTATAAGGTGCAGTTGCCGTTGGCGACGAAGACCATCATGGCCGGCGTCAACCAGACGCTGATGTTGGCGCTGTCGATGGTGGTCATCGCGTCGATGATCTCGGTCGGCGGCCTCGGACAGATGGTCTTGCGCGGCATCGGCCGCCTCGACATGGGCCTCGCCACGGTCGGTGGCGTCGGCATCGTGCTGCTCGCGATCGTGCTCGACCGGATGACCCAGGCCTTGGGTGCCGAAGAGCGCGAGAGCGGGCGTCGCGCCCTGACGGAGGTCGGGCCCATCGGTGCCGCCGTCAAGCTCTGGCGGCGGCTTCAGCCCCAATCCGCGCCCGCGACGGGAACCTCGTCGCGCCCCGCGGCTTGAGGCTAACGACCGTTAATCGGTTGTCTCAAACACTTCTTGGGAGGAAGCCCTTGAACGTGCGCACCCGTCTTCTGGTCGGTACCGCCGCGCTGACACTGGCCGCCACGCCGAGCATCGCGCAGGACTCGCCGGGCGCTGGCGAGAGCATCCAGCCGATCGTCACCACCACCGCCGAGGAGCTGTTTCAGCACATCATCCTCTTCGAGGGCCTCGAGGAGCTCGGCTACGAGGTCGAGGATCCGCTCGAGCTCGGCGAATACGGCTCGTTGCACGTGGCGCTCGCCGGCGGCGACGCCCACTTCACCGCCGTGCACTGGCGCATCCTGCACGAGTCGTTCTACGAGAACGCCGGCGGCGACGAGCAGCTCGAGCGGCTGGGCGTCCTCGTCGAGGACGTGCTGCAGGGCTACCTGATCGACAAGGAGACTGCGGAGGAGTACGACATCACCAGCCTGGAGCAGTTCCAGGACCCGGAGATCGCCGCGCTGTTCGACACCGACGGCGACGGCGCCGCCGATCTGACCGGCTGCAACCCGGGTTGGGGTTGCGAGCAGGTCATCGAGCACCAGATCCCCGAATACGGGCTCAGCGACACCGTCGAGCACAATCAGGGCAGCTACTTCGCGCTGATCTCCGACACGATCGGGCGCTACGAGCGGGGCGAGCCGATCTTCTACTACACCTGGACGCCGCTTTGGGTGTCGAGCGTGCTCGAGCCGGGCGAGGACGTCGAGTGGCTCGAGGTGCCGTACACCTCGCTGCCGGAAGGCGAGGCCGCCGAGGAGGATACCACGGCCGAAGGCAAGAACCTCGGCTTCGCCGTCGACAACATCATGGTTCTGGCCAACAAGGCCTGGGCGGACGAGAACCCCGCCGCGGCCGCGTTCCTCGAGGCGGCGGAAGTGCCGCTCGACGCCATCAGCGACCAGAACTTGAGCATGGAAGAGGGCGAGGACGACCGCGAGGACATCGATCGCCACGCCGAGGAGTGGATCGAGGCGAACCAGGACGAGTTCGACAGCTGGGTCGAGGCCGGTCGCGACGCGGCCGACTGAGGCGCCGCGACGCCAGCCGACCTTGCCGGCCCGGCCGGCGTGGGCGGCTCGCCTGCGCCGGCTGGCCGGTGCCCCTCACGGTTCGAGCCGGACCCGGCTCAAGAGAGCAAGGTGAGGGCCAGGACCACCGCCACGGCGAGCGCGCTGCCGCCGATCAGAACCGTCAACTTGTGGCGCTCCATGACGCCGTGGAGCGTGCTGCCCAGCGTCCAGACGGCGACCGCGAAGCCGGCATAGAGCAGTCCGCGACCAAGCGTGATCGCCGTCAAGAACGCCGCCAAGGGATAGCCCGCGAGGCCGGCGCCGAGCGTCGCGACCTGAAAGGGCAGCGGTGAAATCGCGAAGACGAAGATCGCCCAAAACCCCTCGCCCTCGAGCCGTTCGACGAAACCGGCGGCCGCTTCGGCGCTCGCCGTGCCTTCCCACCACGGCGCGAGCCCGGCGGAGAGGCCGAGCCCTAAGGCGTACATCGCCAGCCCGCCCAGCACCGAGCCGAGTGCCATGGCGAGCGCGAACGGCACCACCCGGTCGCGGTAGAGCGCCATCAGCGGCACCACGATCGGCTCCACCGTCAGCGGGACGACGGTGTTCTCGAGTGCCGTGATCAGCACCAGCCACCAGAATGCGCCACGGCGGTGGACCGCGCCCTCGAGCCAGGTCTCGAAGCGCGCCAAGCGGTGGCGCCAGCTCGGCGCGCCGGGTGAGGAGTGGGGATCGGTCATGGCCGGAACCTGCACGCTCGCCGCGGCGTTGTCATGGCTACTCGGTGTCCCGGTCGGCGCTTCGGTTGCGGGCCCGCGCGGCGCGGACTGGCCTAAGCGCCGGTGGAAAAAGCGCTCTCGCCGAGGAGAGGTCGTTGAACGCTGCACAACCGCCTGCGGCCGTCGTTCTCCTGGTCGGGCTCGCCCCCGCCGGCGGGGGCATCATGCGGCCGGCGGGTGGCGACGGGGCGACCGGCGCTAGCGGTCGGACAACGCCGCGGGTCGAGGTCCGCGCCCGTACCGACGACGGCCTCGGGCGCATCGCGGCAACGGTTCGCCCGGCCGACGACGTGCCGCTGCCGGCTCCACCGCGCGGCGCGATCCAGGACACAGAGATCGAGCGTCGCCCACGCGTCGACGCGGGTGAGTTTCCACCGCGCGTCGAGCCGAGTACCCAGCGCGCCGTTTTGCCGGCCGCCGCGATGGAGAGGACCTTGCGCGAGGCGGGCCTCGCCAGCGAGTCGGATCTCGCGGATCTCCAACTGCGGCTGGCTCCGGTCGAGCGGCCGTTGCCGCCGGCGCGCGAGGCGGTCGAGGAGAACACCATCCGCGCGCCCGGACGATGGCCAGCTTCTCCAGCGAGGCCGGACGCGTCGTCCGCCGGGCGCTGCCGCGCCGGCGCCACGGCCGGCGTCGAGTTCGCGGTCACCGGTGTGAACCCGTCGATGCTGCCGGCCATGGCGGTGTTCGAGCACGCCCGCGCGGTGCACGTCTTCCGCATCGAGCGCGGGCGTGCCCGCTCGACGCCGGTGGAAAAGGACCGCGTCACCGACGGTTGAGCCGTTACCGCTGCGACAGGAGGTCGAGATGATCGACGAGCGCGAGCGCAACGAGGCCTTCGACGACCCGGCCGAGTATTTCGGCACGCCCGCGGCCGTGATGGAGGCCGCGGACTTCTCCAGCGCGGACAAGATCGCCGTCCTCGAGCGGTGGCGGCTCGACGCGTTGCGGTTGTCGGACTCCGAGCAGGAGGGGATGGGCGGCGGCGAGTCGCCGCATCTCGACGAGATCGAGCGACTCCTGTTGGCGCTGAAGGGCGAGTGAGGCCCCGGCGCGGGCGGCGCGCCCCGGCTTTCGCCGCCAGGAGGTGCTGCTAGGATGGCGTCGCCGGCGGCGGATGATGCCGCGCGGCTTGAAGCGAGCAGCGGGGTGCGCGGCGGATGGCGGGTGACGACGAACGGTTGCTGCGCGGCGCGGGGCGGTTCGTCGACGACCACGCGCCACCCGGCGCGCTACGCCTCGCGGTCCTGCGCTCGCCCGTCGCCCACGGCCGCATTCGGGCGCTGGAGACCGGCGCGGCGCGGGCGCTGCCCGGGGTCCGGGCGGTGTTGACCGCCGACGAGCTTACCGCGCGCGGCATCCGCCCGCTCGCCACCCGCGCGCCGCTCACCGACACCGACGACGGCCGCTTCCACGCCCCGCCGCGGCCGATCCTCGCCGACGGTGTCGTGCGCTATGTCGGCGAGCCGGTCGCCGCCGTCGTCGCCGACAGCCTCGCCGTGGCGGCCGATGCGCTCGAGGCGATCGAGCTCGACGTCGAAGCCCGGCCGGCCGTCGCCGACGTCGAGGCGGCGGCCGAGGGGGGAGCCCGGCTCTGGGCCGAGGCGCCGAACAACGCCGCGTTTCGCTGGTCGAAGGGGGATCGCGCGGGCGCCGCCCACGCCTTCGAGCAGGCCGACCATGTCGTCGCGCTCACCGTCCGCCATCCGCGCGTCGCCGTGGCGCCGCTCGAGCCGCGGGGCGCGGTCGCGGCCTTCGATCCGACCAGCGGGCGCTACAGCTTGTGGACCCCCAGCCAGGGCGTGGTGGCGCTGCGCACGGCGATGGCCGAATGCCTCGGCGTCGGCACCGACGCGGTGCGGGTCGTGACCGAAGACGTCGGCGGCAGCTTCGCGGTGAAGATCTGGCCCTATCCCGAGCACGTGCTGGCGCTGGTGGCGGCGGAGCTGACCGGCCGCCCGGTGAAGTGGACGGCCACCCGCAGCGAGAGCTTCACAGCGGACGTGCCCGGCCGCGCCCGGGTCGACCGCGCTCGGTTGGCCCTCGCCGGCGACGGTCGCTTTCTCGCCTTCACGATCGACGCGCTCGCCGATCTGGGCGCCTATGTGAACACGGTGGCCCCCGCGATCGTGACGACGGGCGCGACCCGGGTGATGGGCCACGTCTATCGCATCCCGCACCTGCACTACCGGGTCGCCGCCACCTTCACCAACGCCGCACCCACCGACGCCTACCGCGGGGCCGGCAAGCCCGAGACGGTGGCGACCCTGGAGCGGCTGATCGACGTCGCGGCCGCCCGGCTCGGCGTCGACCGCCTGGAGCTGCGGCGGCGCAACCTGATCGCGCCGGCGGAGCTGCCTTATCGCACGGGCATGGGCGAGGCGATCGACGGCGGCGACATGCCGGCGCTGGCGGCGCGCCTGGAGCGGCGTGCCGATCTCGCCGGCTTCGCCGCCCGCCGCCGGGCGAGCGCCGCGCGCGGCCGCTGGCGCGGGCTCGGCGTCACCTTCCATCTTCACGCCACCGGCGGCTCCACCAGCGAGCGCAGCCAGGTGCGCGCACGCCCCGACGGCACCGTGGTCGTCCTGAGCGGCACGCAGGACTCGGGCCAGGGCCACCGCCGCGCGTTGGCGGCCGTCGCCGCCGAGGCGCTCGAGGTGGCGGTCGAGCGGGTGCGGGTGGAGCAGGGCGACAGCGACCAGCTCGTCGTCGGCGGCGGCACCGGCGGCTCGAACCTGATGCCGATCGCCGCCAACACGGTCCACCGCACCGCGCAGGCGATGCTCGACCAGGCCCGCGCCCGCGCCGCCGAGCTGCTCGAGGCGGCCGCGGCCGACGTCGCCTACGCCGCCGGTCGCTTTCGCATCAAGGGCACCGATCGCGGCATCGGCCTGTTCGAGCTCGCGGCGATCGACGCCGAGCGCGACGACGCGCCCGCCTGCGTCGCCGAGCGGGACTTCGAGGGCGAGCACACCACCTTTCCCTCGGGCGGTTACGCGGTCGAGGTGGAGCTCGACCCCGAGACCGGCGCGGTGCGGGTCGAGCGCTGGTGCGGGCTCGACGATCTCGGCCGCGTCGTCGATCCGCCGGGCGCGCTCGGCCAGCTCGCCGGCGGCATCGCGCAGGCCGTGGGCGAGAGCTTGAGCGAGGCGCTGGTCTACGACGCGGCCGGCCAACTCCTCACCGGCTCGTTCATGGACTACGCCCTGCCGCGGGCGGCCGAGGTGCCGGCCTTCGCGCTCGACTTCGCGCCGACGCCGAGCCCGAACAGCCTTTTGGGGGTGAAGGGCGTGGGCGAGCTCGGCGCGATCGGCGGGGTCGCGGCGCTGGTGAACGCGGTCCACGACGCCCTGGCGCCCGCCGGCATCGTCCATCTCGACCGCCCACTGACGCCGGCCAAGCTCTGGCAGGCGATCGACGAGCACCGGGGAGAGGCGGCACGATGAGCCTCGAGACGCGCTATCTGTTCGTCGTCAGCATGGACGTGGTGCCCGAGAAGGAAGCCTTGTTCCACGAGGTCTATGACGGCGAGCACGTCCCCTATCTGCTCGAGGTCCCCGGCGTGCGGGCCGTGACCCGCGGCGAGGCGGAGCCGTTCGAGCTCGCCATCGGCGGCAGCGTCGAGCCCCGACCGGCGGCGTGCCCGCGCTTCGTCGCGATCTACGAGATCGACAGCCCGGACGTGTTGGCGAGCGACGCCTGGGCGGCGGCCGTCGAGCGCGGGCGCTGGGGCCGCGAGGTCCGCCCCTTCACGACCAACCGCGCGCACGCCCTCTACCGCGTCCGCTGAGGGTTGGTGGCGATGGTGGGCGACGCCCTCGACCTCGAAGCCCTGCTGACGCGCCTGATCCGGGCCGACAGCCCCGATCCGCCCGGCGACGAGCGGCGGGTGGCGGCGGTGGTGGCCGAGGAGCTGGAGCGGCGCGGCTTCGCGCCCGAGCTCGAGGAGTTCCAACCGAACCGGTTCAACGTCACCGCGCGGCTGCTGGGGGACGGCGCCCGTCCGGCGCTGGTCTTCTCCGCGCATATGGACACGCTGCCGGCGGGGGAGGCTGCGTGGACGCACGCGCCCTTCGCCGGCGTCAGCGACGGCGTCCACGTCTACGGGCGCGGTGCCTGCGACATGAAATCGGGCCTCGCCGCGATGATCGCGGCCGCCTCGGCACTGCGGGACGAGGCGGCGCCGCTCGCGGGCGACCTCGTCCTCGCCTTCACCGGCGGCGAGAGCTCGAACTGCCTGGGCGCGCGCCGCCTCGTCGAGCGAGGTGCGCTCGCCGATGCCGGTGCGCTGTTGGTGAGCGAGCCCTCCTCGCTCGAGGTGCTGGTCGCCCACAAGGCCGCGCTCTGGCTGCGCGCCACCGCCCGCGGCCGGCCCGGCCACCTTTCTGGCAGTGACGGGGGCGGTCTGAACGCCATCGAGCTGATGACCGCCGCGCTCGCGCGCTTGGCGGAGGTCCTGCCGGGTGACAGCCACCCGCTTTTGGGGCGGGCCAGCCTCACGGTCGGTCGCATCGCCGGCGGCGGCGCCATCAACCTCACGCCCGAGCGGTGCACGGCGGATCTCGATGTCCGCCTCTTGCCGGCGCACGATCCCGCCGCGGTCGAAGCCGCTATCGCCGCACGGTTGGGGGAACGCTTCACCCTCGAGCGACTGGACCTCAAGCCGGCGGTCGAGACCGCCTCGAGCGACCCGTTCGTCGAGCTGTGCCGTGAGGTGGTGGGCGCGGTGCGCGGCGAACTCGCCGAGCCCGGCGGTGCCGCCTACTTCACCGACGCCTCGGTGCTCGCTCCCGCCTTCAAGCTGGCCACGGTCACCATCGGGCCGGGCCGGCTCGGCGGCTCCGGCGCCGTCGACGAGCGCGTCGCGCTCGCGGACCTCCACAGCGCGGCGCGGATCTATCGCGACATCGCGCGCGCCCGGCTCGGCTGACGCCGGGCAGCCGGTGGGCGGTTATTCGGGGTCGGCGCCGGCGTCCGGCAGCAGCTGGAGGAGCAGGCGGTCGAGCTCGTCGAGCTCTTCGCCCACGAGCGCGTCGGCCCCCCACGCGGCCCGGCTCTCGTTGAGCTGGGCGTGGCTGTCCTGCCCCTCACGCAGCATGTAGCCGCGGCCCCAGACCGTCTCGATGTTGTGGTGCTCACCGGTCAGCGCCGCGATCTTCTTCCTGAGCTTGCAGATGAAGACGTCGATGATCTTCTGCTCCGGCTCGTCCATGCCGCCGTAGAGATGATCGAGGAAGGTCTCCTTGGTGAGCGTCATCCCTTTGCGGAGCGAGAGCAGCTCGAGGATGCTGTACTCTTTGCCGGTGACGTGCAGCGGCTTGCCGTCGATCTCGACGCGTTTCGCGTTGAGGTCGATGGTCATGCGGCCGACGCGGATCACCGAGGCGGCATGGCCCTTCGAGCGTCGCACGATCGCCTGCAACCGGGCGGTGAGCTCGTCCTTGTCGAACGGCTTGGTCAGGTAGTCGTCGGCGCCGCAAATCAGCCCGCGGACCTTCTCGTGCCGGTCCTGCACCCCCGACAGGATCAGCACCGGCACGTCGACGTCGTTGGCGCGCAATCGCCGCACCACCTCGCCGCCGTCGATGTCCGGAAGGCGCAGGTCGAGGATGAGGATGTCGAAATCGTAGAGCTTCGCCAGCTCGACCGCATCTTCGCCGGTCTCGGTGTGCTCGACGAGGAACTGCTGATCGATGGCCGCCTGAATGAGCTTGGCGGCGACGGGATCGTCATCGACGATGAGGGCGCGCATGGCTGCCTCGTTTGGCTCGCGTATCGAATTATCAACTAATGCGAGAAGTGGCCGGCGGCCATTGGGACGAAAGCGCACCCTTGACGCCACGCAAAAAAAGGCGGCGGCCCCGCAGAGCCGCCGCCTTGGTCGGACCGGCGATGCCGGGTGCTCAGGCCCCCGGCTGTGGGCTCGGGGCCGGGCCGGTCGACGGGCGCGGCCGGCTGGTCGTCGGCACCGAGCCGCGCTTGCCCGCCGGCGGCGTCGGCTGCGGCGCCGTGTCCGCCCGCCGCTCCGGCAGCGGCTCGCCGCGCATGACGAGGTCGATCTCTTCGCCGGTCAGCGATTCGTACTCCAACAGCGCCTGCGCGACGCGCTCGAGCTGGTCGCGGTGCTCGCTCAAGATCCGCCGCGCCTCGGCGTAACCGGTGTCGACGATGCGGCGGATCTCTTGGTCGATCTTCTGCGCCGTCGCCTCGGAGACGTTCTGCGACTGGGTCACCGAGTGCCCGAGGAACACCTCCTGCTGGTTCTCGTGATAGCCCACCGGGCCGAGCTCGTCGCTCATGCCCCACTGGGTCACCATGTGGCGGGCCATCTTCGTCGCCTGCTCGATGTCCGAGGCCGCACCCGCGGTCACCTTGTTGTGACCGAAGATCACCTCCTCGGCGACGCGGCCGCCCATCGCCACGGCGATGTCGCCGTCCAGCTTCTCGCGGCTGATCGAGATGCGGTCGCCCTCCGGCAGGCGCATGACCATGCCGAGGGCACGGCCGCGCGGGATGATGGTGGCCTTGTGGATCGGGTCGGAGACCGGGGTGTGCCAGGCCACGACCGCGTGGCCGCCCTCGTGGTAGGCGGTGAGCCGCTTTTCGTCCTCGGTCATGACCATGGAGCGGCGCTCCGCGCCCATCATGATCTTATCCTTGGCGGCCTCGAAGTCGGTCATCGTCGCCAGCCGCTTGCCGGCGCGCGCCGCCATCAGCGCCGCCTCGTTGACGAGGTTGGCGAGATCCGCGCCCGAGAAGCCCGGCGTGCCGCGGGCGATGACCTTGGCGTCGACGTCCGGGGCGAGGCGCACCTTCTTCATGTGAACCTGCAGGATGCGCTCGCGGCCGATGACGTCCGGGTTCGGCACGGTGACCTGACGGTCGAAGCGGCCGGGGCGCAACAGCGCGGGGTCGAGCACGTCCGGGCGGTTGGTGGCGGCGATGAGGATGACGCCTTCGTTGGCCTCAAAGCCGTCCATCTCGACCAGGAGCTGGTTCAAGGTCTGCTCGCGCTCGTCGTTGCCGCCGCCGAGGCCGGCGCCGCGATGCCGGCCGACGGCGTCGATCTCGTCGATGAAGACGATGCAGGGCGCGTGCTTTTTGGCCTGCTCGAACATGTCGCGCACGCGGCTGGCACCGACGCCCACGAACATCTCGACGAAGTCCGAGCCCGAGATCGTGAAGAACGGCACGTTGGCCTCGCCGGCGATGGCGCGCGCCAGCAGCGTCTTACCGGTGCCGGGGGGGCCGACGAGCAGGCAGCCCTTCGGAATGCGCCCACCAACCTGCTGGAACTTCTGCGGGTTCTTCAAGAACTCGACGATCTCCTGCAGATCGTCCTTGGCCTCGTCGATGCCGGCGACGTCGCCGAAGGTCACGCGGCCGGCCTTCTCGGTCAGAAGCTTCGCCTTCGACTTGCCGAAGCCCATGGCCTTGCCGCCGCCGCCCTGCATCTGGCGCATGAAGAAGATCCACACGCCGATCAAAAGCAGCATCGGGAACCACGAGATCAACACGCCCAGAAGCGACGGCATGCCGTTGTCGGCCGGCTCGGAGCGGATGCGCACGTCGGCGTCGCGCAACGGCTGGACGACGTTCGCGCCTTCGGGCGCGTAGGTCGTGAAGCTGCGGCCGTCGGTGTACTGGCCCTTGATCTCGCTGCCCCGGATCGTCACCTCGCCGACCTCGCCTTGCTCGACCTCTTCCAGGAAATCCGAGAAGGCCAGCGACGCCTCAGGCGAGCGCCCACCCGGGCTTTGGAAGAGGTTGAACAGCGCGATCAGCAAGAGGCCGATGATGACCCACAGTGCCAGGTTCTTGCCGAAATTGTTCACGTGCTGCCTCGCTTTGCCTTGCCCTCCGCCGAGCGCCGCCGGCCGGTGCCGTTGCCGAGCGCGCACGTAGGAGTCATAGTCTAGCAGATAAGGATCGCGGCGTCCGTGACAACAGGCGATCCATCGAACGGCGCGCCGACGAGGGGCGGGCGCCGGGCTTCGGGTGCCGCCGCTCGAACGGCGGACGGATCCTCCGCCGCGACGATCAGCTGCGCCCCGGCGCGGCCAAGGATCGCACCGCCGAAGGTCAGCCGGGGCTCACCGGCTCGCAGGCGGCGCACGACGGCGGCGACGCGGCCGCGCCCGAGCGGACGGGGGGCGGCGCCGACGGTCGCCACCGTGCGCGCGAGGACTTCGGCGGCGAGGTCGGGCGACGCGCGCTCCCAGGCCTCGAGGTCCAAGGCGAGCGCGCCGCGCGCCGCGCGGTGGAGGTGGCGGGCGAGCCAG